>NZ_QNUD01000025.1:0-59578 GCF_008042405.1 Bacillus sp. SH7-1 | reverse complement strand
ACGGAAAACTTTATCTATAAAAATTATAAACTTCTAAGAATAATACCATAATTTAACATGAATAGCACATATTATTTGAATATACAGGTAACAGTTTTGAGGAGTAACGTAAAATATGAATCGTCAAACTTATTCGTTGGTTATTGCTTATTTGTATCAAAATATTATTAAGATTGGATTTTAAATAGGGATAGGAAGGGAGAGATTAATAAAAATTAGCGATGGAAGGAAAAATGTAACGATTTTTGAAGTAGAGATATAAGTGTAATTACGGGGAGAAAACTACATATATCATACGGAGAGACAACGAAATAATTGAAAATAAGAAGAGTGAATAAGTGATTGTAAACAATGGATTGTTGGACGACTATGTTTTATATTACTCGTTTAAATCTGATACTTGGCACACTATTGCTTTTAAGAGGCTAATAGTAATAAAGAGGTTTTTAAAATGATGGAAGTAGTAAAGGGGATAAGAGAAATGAAAAAAATATTTAGTGTGCTTTTAGTTTTTTTCTTAACATTTTCTACATGGTCTAGTGTATTAGTAAAGGCAGCGTCACCATCCAAAGGTACTTTAACGATTCATAAGTATGAACAAGAAAAAGATGGAGAACCAGGACTAGAAAGTGACGGCTCTGCCAATCAAGAGGTGCCAACAAATGCGAAACCGTTAAAAGGTGTAACGTTTGAAGTGAAAAGGGTTGCATCGTTTGAAAAAATTTCAAACGATGGGAAAATCGTAAAAGAAGATGTGAAACCTGTAATGGGAGCAACTCCAACTCAAGTAGTAACAGATGATAATGGACAAGCTGTATTAAAAGATCTTTCACTAGGACGTTATGAAGTGAAGGAAGTGGCAGGGCCTCCACATGTTAACCTAAATCCAAATACGTATACAGTGGATATTCCATTAACGAATAAAGAGGGTAAGGTGCTAAACTATGATGTTCATATGTATCCGAAAAATGAGATTAAACGTGGTGCAGTTGATTTAATAAAAACTGGTTCAAATGAAAAAGTGTTAGCAGGTGCAGTATTCTCTTTATTTAAAAAAGATGGTACGGAAGTGAAAAAAGAGTTAGTAACAGATGGTAATGGGCATATTCGCGTGCAAGGATTAGAGTATGGGGAATACTATTTCCAAGAGACAAAAGCGCCGAAAGGGTATGTAATAGATCCGACTAAACGCGAGTTTTTTATAAAGAACTCCGCAACTATTAACGAAGATGGAACGATTACTTCCGGTACAGTAATTAAAATAGAAGTGAAAAACTATGAAGAACCAACTATTGATAAAAAGATTAACGGAAATTTGGAAGCGTTACCAATCAATCCGTTGACTAATTACAATTATGATATTAAAACAATAATTCCAGAAGACATTAAAGAATACAGAAAATATGTAGTAACAGATACTTTGGACAATCGTTTAGTGATTCAAGGAAAACCAATCGTTAAAATTGATGGAGCGGAAGTAAATACAAGCATTGTTGAGGTAGCCGTAGAAGGTCAAAAAATAACAGCTACAGTAAAAGATTTCACAAAATTAGATGGTAAAAAAGAATTCCATTTACAAATTAAATCACAAGTAAAAGAAGGCGTACCATCTGGTTCGGAAATTTTAAATACAGCAAAAATTGATTTTATAAATAAAAATGATGTAATTGGAGAAAAGGAATCTAAACCTGTATTTGTTGTTCCGACAACTGGAATAATTGAGTTAACAAAAATTGATGGTGCTAATAAAAAGAAATTAAAAGGTGCAGAGTTTGTACTTAAAGATAAAAATGGGAAAATAGTTGTTGTAGCAGGAAAAGAAGTCACAGGCGTATCAGATGAAAATGGTGTTATTAAATGGACTAACATTCCGTATGGAGACTATCAAATTTTTGAAACAAAAGCACCAACATATACAAAAGAAGATGGTACAACATCTTCTTTTCAATTATTAAAAGACCCCATTGATGTAAAAATTAGCGAAAATAATCAAACGATTAAATTAACGATAGAAAATAATAAAAGTGGATGGATGCTTCCAGTAACGGGTGGTATAGGAACGACTCTTTTTACTGTAATAGGCCTTGCATTGATGGTTACAGCGGCATTTGTTTTCTTTAGAAAAAAAGTTGCTAATAATTAGGTTTTTAGGAACATGTAACCATGTGATGTGAAAAGGGGAGAAGCAAAACGCTTCCCTCTTTTCGGTATTTTAGTATATACAGAGGTGGAAATATGAAACGAAATCTTGTTTTAGGAGGTATTTTTTTATTTGGATTAGGTATTTTTTTATATCCTACTATTAGTAATTGGTTGGCGACTCGTGCACATTATTCTGAGGTTAGCTCTTACGATAAGAAAATCAAAGCACTACAAAAGAAAGAAATCGAACGAAGAGAAAAAGAAGCAGCAGAATATAATAAACAAATTCAAACTTCCATGAAAACATTTGCAGATCCATTTTCTGAAGAAAAAAGTAATCATCAAGCGTATGCCGATGCGTTAAATTTAGGTGATGTAATGGGGTATATTGAAATATCGAAAATTAATATAAAACTACCAATCTATCAAGGGACCTCTGAGGAAGTATTGAGTCGCGGGGTAGGTCATTTAGATTATTCTTCGCTCCCAGTAGGTGGAGAAAATACGCACACTATTTTAACAGGGCATCGTGGTTTACCATCAGCAAAATTATTTACAGATTTAGATAAGTTGAGTGAAGGAGACCGTTTTTATATTCACTCTTTAGACAAAGTTCTTGCTTATAAAGTAGATCAAATTAAAGTAGTTTTACCACACGAAACGGACGATCTACAAATTGTAGAAAATAAAGACTATACAACATTAATTACGTGCACGCCTTATGGAGTAAACACCAATAGATTGCTAGTCCGGGGTGAGCGTGTAGAGTTCAATCAGGAAGAAAAACAAGGAATGAGTACAGAGGTATCTATGTTTAATAAGTGGACGGTAATAGTTCCACTCCTATTGTTATGTACGCTTCTGGTCGTAATTTATAAGGGAAAAATAATTAGATAGAATATATCTATCCCGCACTAATGGATAGTATATCCAAAAATTTAGGGGAAAGAAAAAAAGGTATGTAAGGAAGGATCGCTAATAAAAGTGCACTTTATTCGACTATAGAAAAAATACGGTAAAGGTGGGAACAAAGGAATTGAGGCTACGATTAAAACTGGTAAGTATTCCTTTTATGGTTTTGTTAATGCTATGTGTAAGTTTTGTCGTATATGTACCAAAAGAAGCATATGGATCCACGATAAACTTAGAAGGTCTAGGTGATATATCGCGTTATAATGCTGTTGTCTTTGGTAACCATAAAGCAATAGGTGGCGACATTGAAGGAGCAATGGCAGTTCAAGGTGATATGGATGCATCAGGGTATACGATTGTAGGTGCAGCAGCAGGAACATCTAATATAGTAGGTGAAAAATGGGTTGATGAGGGATATCCGTCCTTGTTATTGTCAGGAAAATTTAAGAAATCAAGAGAAGGATCTTTTATCATTCAAAACGGAATAGTCGTAATGACAAAAGAGAGTGATCCAAATCGTATTATACAATCTTCGTATGATCGTATCGTTTATAAAGAAAAACTAGAAATTGACGCGAAATTTAATGAATTTCGCAACATAGTAAACCAAGTCAGTAAAAATGCAGGACAATATAAAACGAATACCCCAATTCCAAATATGAGTTATGGGATCGGAAAAGATATAAACAATCCTAATATTTATGTTTCATCAGAATTGACAGGGAAAATCAATTTAGATATAAGAGATGTATTTTTGCCCAATGCTAAGGACAAAGATTTTATTGTAATGTATTCGGATGCGATAGAGGTTACATTTAAAAATGGGGCTATTCTATATGACAAGAACAATATTGGAAGGGCTACGGATATAATTCCCACATCACAACCCTATTCTCCTAATTCACCATTTACTGAGCTATACGGAAAAGTGATGTGGGTTTTTCCTAATGCGAAAAAGATCACAACAGAGGGATATGGTGTTGTTGGGAGTGTGTTTGCTCCCAATGCTGTATTAGAAACAAAAGGCGGTTCGATTAATGGACAAGCATTTGTCGGTGCGGTACAACAAACTGGTGGATTTGAATTTCACAATTTCAAATTTAACTGGCAACATTGGAACAAGCCTAGTACAGGAAAAGTAAAAATAAAAAAAGTTGATAGTAATAATGATAATAAAAAATTGGTGGGAGCAAAGTTTAAAATTGAAGATTCAAAAGGAAAAATAGTTGGAGAACTAGTAACAAATGAAGAAGGAGAAGCGATATCAAAAGATTTACCAATAGGAAACTATACCCTTGTAGAAATAGAAGCACCTAAAGGCTATGAATTATTAAAAGATAAAATAACTGTAAAAATAGAAAAAGATGCAGTAGTAGAAATTAAAATAGGAAATAAGAAATTGCCAGATCCAATGGGAAAAATGAAGTTAGTGAAAGTAGATATGAGCGATAAAAATAAACAGCTAGCAGGAGCAAAGTTTCATATTGAAGATTCTCAATGGAAAGTAGTTGGTGAGTTAGTAACAGATGAAAAAGGAGAAGCGATATCAAAGGATTTACCACTAGGTAACTATAACCTAGTGGAAGTAGAAGCACCTAAAGGTTACGAATTATTAAAAGATAAAGTAGTTGTAAAAATAGAAAAAGATGAAGTAGTAGAAATTAATATAGAAAATAAAAAATTGCTAGATCCAATTGGGAAAATGAAATTAGTGAAAGTAGATACGAGCGATAAAAATAAAAAACTAGCAGGAGCAAAGTTTCATATTGAAGATTCAAGTGGAAAAGTAGTTGGAGAGCTAGTAACAGATGAAAAAGGAGAAGCGATATCAAAGGATTTACCACTAGGTAACTATAACCTAGTAGAAGTAGAAGCACCAAACGGTTATGAATTATTAAAAAATAAAACAGCTATAAAGATAGAAAGAGATGAAGTAGTAGAAATTAAAATAGGAAATAGGAAATTACCAGATCCGACTGGGCAAATTGAAATTGAGAAAGTCGATGATAAGGATAGTAATTTAAAACTAAAAGGTGCTGTATTTCAAGTCTTAGATAAAGAAGATAAAGAAGTTAGTAGATTAACAACGGATGAAAAAGGAAAGGCGATTTCCAACCAATTAGCACTTGGAAAGTATACGATTAAAGAAATAAAAGCACCAAATGGATATATGTTACTTAGAGATTCAATAGAAATAGAAATTACAGAAGCGGTAAGGACACAAAAGCAAACAGTGAAAAATGCGAAAAATAATTGGGTAATCCCTAATACTGGTGGCAGCGGGACAACAAGTTTTTACGTGATTGGTTTTATGTTAATGTTTGGTGTGTTATGTTTATGTAAGAAAAATCATATATAAATAATATAAAAACCGTTGTATATTATGAACTAATTTTATAAAGTTAGACAAATCGTTGCATTAGATAGTTTTTTTGGCATGAGTTCGGTATTGTACTGGATTCATGCTAATAAATTTGTTGAAGAAGGAAGGATATTAGTAAACATAGAATATATTAATAAATTAAAATGTTTACGAGGTGAAAATGATGGCAATAAAACAAGACGAAATTAAAGTAGTAGTCGGAGCTGGGGTGTTTAATAATAATCCAGGTTGGATTCAAACACAAGAAGATGAACTTAACTTACTAGATAAAGCTACGTGGGAAGAAAAATTTGAATACAACTCTATTTCAGCTATTTTAGCGGAGCATGTATGGGAACACCTTACTTTTGAAGAGGGTGTAAGAGCAGCTGAAATTTGTTATGAATTTTTAATACCAACAGGGCATATTCGGTGCGGTGTTCCTGATGCATTTTTCCGAGATGAAGCATACCAGAATATAGTTCAAATAGGTGGACCTGGCCCAAAAGATCACCCAGCAGCAAGTCATAAAATTGTTCATAATTATAAAACTTTAACGAAAATGTTTGAAACTGCTGGGTTTGAGGTAGTATTACTTGAATATTGTGATGAGAAGGGTCAGTTTTATTACAAGGAATGGGATGCAAACGACGGTGTTATTTTCCGTTCGAAAAGGTATGATTCTAGAAATAAAGGTGATAAACTTGGTTTTCCATCGCTAATTGTTGATGCGATTAAGCGCTAAATCATTCAACAAAAACAGGAGTAATTCTATAAATTTATGAGTCGCAAATGCGGCTCTTTTTATTTGTGAGTAAGTCTATATTTAATAGGGAAACGTACAGTTATGATAATTAATTCTAAAGATTATAAAATTCGATTTAGAAAATATTTAAATTTTTTTCATCATCATTAACTTTAAATTAATACTTCGTTGATATAAAGATTTATTTTATATTTATATTCGTGTAAAATGAAGCGAGAACATACATTCTATATAGGGGGCAATCAATATGATAGCTGAAATTGGGAAACTAACTGATGGATATATTGTAAAATTTGAACGTCAATTTGCATATACGATTGAAGAGGTTTGGTCAGTTTTAACAGAAAACAGTAAGTTAAAAAAATGGATGTCTAATTTGCAGATTGAAAGCCTTAAAACAAATGGTGTAATAAAGTTCGACATGATGGATGGTTCATTTATAAATATTGATATTATAGAGTGCCAACAAAACTCAGTGCTTGAATTTACTTGGGATAAAGATCGGGTCCGATTTGAAATACATAAAGAGGATAATGGTACCCTTTTACTTCTCAAAGAAAACATTCATGTATTAACTGATCATACACCGAAAGATATAGCTGGTTGGCATATTTGTTTAGATCTTTTTTCTGCCGTTCTAGAAGGAGAAGAAAAAGAATTTTCTAAAGATAAATGGCAAAAATGGTTTGAAATATATAAAGATAAGGTTCTTGAATTAAGAGGGTAATCAACTTAAAGGTTATATTCATTGTGTAATTATTATATTGTAAATATGATTTTAATGAGAAATAAGAATAGAGGTTAATATGAAGGTAAATCAATTAATTGCTAACAACATCAATAAATTAGATACAGACATTCCATTTAATAAGTCGTTTGGAATTGCTGGTTTATCGGGATCGGGTAAAACAACGTTTTGTCAAACGATTGGTGAAGAATCAAAAAAACGATTAGTTTCTTTATTGCCAAAGGCTGAATATCAATATTTATTTCCTAATATCATGGAAACAAATTTTAGTGCAATTAAGATGGAGGATATGCCTTTAGTACTTTTTCTAGGAAAATCATCGATTTCTTCCAATCCACGTTCAACGATAGGTACACATACTGGTGTTTTCACTGAAATTCGCGAAAAACTTGCTGACGTATTTCATCTTTCCCCTGAGGTTTTTTCATTTAATAACCAGTTAGGTTGGTGTTCTGGTTGTAAAGGCCGAGGTACTACTAAAAATATTGAGTGTAAAAAATGTAAGGGGAAACGTTATAGTGAAGAAATTGAACAACATACTATAGATTTATTTGCTAAACCACATACCATTTCAAATATTAATGATTTAAGTGTCGAGTCTATTCTTTCGCTAGCGGAAGTGTTAAATATTAGTGAAGCAAAGCAACATATATTACAAAATATAATAAATATGAACATTGGTTATTTAACATTAAATCGAATAATGGGTACGTTGTCAGGTGGAGAGTTAACACGACTATATTTAGCTGAATTCATGGCAGTAAGTGAAAATGCTGTAATTATTATTGATGAGATTTCAGTTGGACTTGATCATGAAACATTATTACAAATATTAGAAGAGATCAAGCAATTAGGGTGTAAAAATCAAATTTGGCTTATAGATCATTCAGATACAGTACTGGATGCAACAGATGAGCAATTGTTCTTTGGACCTGGTAGCGGAAAATATGGTGGACAAATTGTGAAAGAATCACCAAGACCAAAATCAATACTGTGCGATCTAAATAAAGAAGTACCAACAGAATATTATACATTCCAAGAATTATATTGCCGTAATATCCAAATGGTGGAGTTTCAGATTCTTAAAAATAGGCTTGTAACAGTTACAGGAGAATCTGGTTGCGGGAAATCTACTCTTGTCAATGAATGTTTAGCTACAGATTTCTTGAAACGATATCCAAAAGATAAACTAGTTATGGTAGGGCAAGATCGAAATCAATCCATTACAAATCGATCAACTGTAGCAACTTTTCTAGATATTAAAAAGAAACTAACAAAGTATAGTGAAGAAATTGATGATATTTTTGAGCGTTCGATTGAAGATATTATTGATGAACTTCCAAATGAAGATATTGCGTATAAACGCTTGAGCCTACTAATTAAATTAGGTCTTGGCTATTTAACATTAGAACGAAAAACACAAACATTATCAACAGGTGAGTTTCAATGTGTTCATTTAGTTTCGGAATTATTTGCAAACACAAGAAATCCACATACATTATTTATTTTTGATGAGCCTTCAAAAGGTTTATCGCAAAATATTTTAAATCAATTTATAGACAGTATTAGAGGAATATTGCAAGATGAATCAGTCTCTATCATTATGATTGAACATAATAGTTACATGTTAGAAAGCTCTGATTATATTGTAGATTTTGGGAAAAGACAGCTTGAAGCTATCAATCATCTTGAAGTAGTAAGTCATGATGATTATTATCGTCAAAAAAGCAGTGTGAATAATGCTGAGCAAATACATATTTCTTCAGCACTTAAGCATAAAGAAGGCGTTCATTATTTAGAAGAAAATCATATTAACTATTTTAAAAATGCCGAAAATGTTTATAAGGGTGGTATTTTAAAAAGTTTATCTTCAATGGCGCGTTTAATTTATGGTGAATATGAATCTGATACAATTGCACCGGTTATTGCTATTGATCTTGAGAGGCATTTATATAGTCAGTATAGTTTCTTATATGAGGTTGGTGGACTAATTAATCATATTGTAGCTGCTCATCCAACTAATAAAGATACGAGAAGTTTTGATTTCTATTCACAGGACAATCATTGTCCATCTTGCTCTGGACGTCTTCAAATTGAAGTTTTCGATAAAGATATTACAATTCAAAATAAAAACGTTCCATTTTGGGACGGTTTATTCGATCCCGAAATCATGAAAGTATTAAAATTTTATCAATATGAAAAAATAGAATTTCTATTTGATGAAATTAAAAATGAGCTTGGTCACGATTTGTCAAAGAGCTATAATGATATGTCAGAAGTAGAAAAGCATACGTTTTGGTACGGATATTTTGAAAAATCATTTTATGATAAAAAAGGAAAGACACGCAGAACATGGGTAGGTTTTAATACGATTATTGGTGGATATATTGTTATTTCAAAAGCACCTATTAAAGAAGAAATTAAGACTTCTAAAGAAATGGTGACATGTCCAATTTGCGAAGGGACGGTTTTAAATCATCATAAACCACTTAAATTTGGCAACTCAGATATTCGTGAAATTATCAATAAACCAGTTGATGAAGTGTTGGAAATAGTCGGTGATTTACCTGCACTTCATAAATTGAAGTATATAGTTGGTGGCGATATGAGATTGACAGAAGATGTTTCTTTATTGCCAAGAAAAACACAAGTCGCACTGAAGATGTTTGAATTAGAACAGGCAAGCTTTTCAAACTATGAAATGGTGTTACAAAATGTCTTACCATTCTGGGGCGAAATAAAAGGGAATATCGAATCCATTAGTGTTAATAATCAAGTGACTGTTTGTGATTTCCCTAATGTTTATGAAACGAGAGAAAACATTATAGATAAGTATTTCACAAATGGTAAATATAAAAAACTTACGTATGTATACGAAGCGTTTGGATACAAAAAGTTAGTTACCCAAATTAATAAAATTAAAAAAAGTAATCCATGTCCATTCTGTAAAGGAAAGAAAGTTATTACTGAAGATAATTTGCATGATGGTGTGTTTAAACTAACAATTCCATGTGTAACTTGTAATGCAAGTGGTATTAATGACGAAGGACTAAAAGAAGTTGTTGAGGGTGTGGATGTAAAAACATGGTTAACTGGAAAAGTTAGTGATGTTGTGGATGAGAGCTTATTAACAGAGGCTGTTGAGCAAATACCAATTTTTAATCGTATTCGTGAATTGGATAAACGAGATATGATGGCGGTTTATGAATGTCTTGAGCGCAATCAGTAAAGTTTTATCCCGCTTTAATGGGCAGTAAGCCCCCCACCTCAAAATTCAGCGAAAGCAAAGAAATTAGGTGGGGGATCAACTGCCCATAAAAGTCCGATTGGTTCAACTAATAATCAGTGGGGGATGAAGAACCCCCCCACTGATTAAAGTTTCACTTTATTAGTTTATGTATTACTAACATAACTTATATAAAACCTATATTCTTTATAATGTATATATTAACGCAGTATGATTGATACAAGATAATGAAAGAAGATCCAATTTTTTAATGTTAAAATTAAGAAATTGGATCTTTTATTATTTTTATGTTCCACATACGATGTTTTTCACCATGGAAAGAAGTATGAAGGAAGGAGAGATGGAAAACTAAAAAGAATAAACAGTTGATATATTATATAATTATTATATTATAAAAGCGATGAATAAGTATAAAAATAGTTCTTAAGTTATATTGTTCTTATTAATCTTTTCGTTTTATTGTCTGATTTTTTGAGTTTAACAGAAATATATACTTGAATGAAGTATATATTTCTGTTAAATTTATCCTATGGATAGAACAAGTTTAATTAAAGGTCATTTAGAAATGTGTGTATTATCTATTTTGTCGAAAAAGAAAAGTTATGGTTATGAGATCATGAAAGAACTTGAAGTAAACAATTTAAAATTGAAAGGAGTAGGAAGTATTTACCCCATTTTAACTAAGTTGAAAAATCAAGAATGGGTTAATACTTATCAAGAAGTAACAGACAGTGGTAAAGTTAGGATTTATTATGAAATTAATGAAAATGGGAAAATACGTCTTGAGAAGAAAATTAATGAGTGGTTAGAAGTGCAATCGGATATTCAAACATTATTAAAAAGCGGTTTGAAAGGAGACCTTCTGAAATGAGGAATAGATTGATAGGTAAAGAAAAGCAATTTTTAACAGACGTACTTAAGGAATTAAAGCAATACGATATAAGTTTAGAAGAAAGGGATAATATTAAGCGACAAATATTAGAACATATTCAAGAATGTCGTGAACATGGTGAAGATAGTATAGATGATTTAGGTACACCTCAATTGTTTGTTCAAGATTTTTTAGAAATAAATGAAGTTGACTTACAAGTTAAAATGAAACAACTTCAAAATAAAAAGGGAAAATTCAACACAATTATCTTAAGTGGCATATTCATCGCAGTTATTACTTACCTCATCTCGCAAACTATATTTTCAATATTTTTAACTGAATCATTTAATCCAACTATTAGTAAAGATGTATTTCAGTATAATCTTCTATATCGTATTTCAGAGAATCAATGGTGGAACGCATTATTAATATTGACTAGTTTGACGCTCTCTGTAGTAGTATATATTAGTTTAGTAAGTTATAAAAAAAGAAAGCATCTAAAGTATAATGAAGAATACGATCTATAAACTGTCTCTAATTTGTATTCTTTGTAATGTATTAATATTATGTATCACACCTCCAAAAGCTTACGCTGAGCAAAATATTAAAGTTACATTGGATAAGTATATTGAAAAATTTATAAAGGAACAGAATATTCCAGGAGCTGCTGTTGCAATTGTACATAATAAAGAAGTATTCTTCACAAAAACGATGGGGTTTACTGGAGAATCTGAAAAAAAGGTAACTAGTAAAACGCCATTTGTAATCGGCTCAATAAGTAAATCTTTAACAGCTTTAGCTCTAGTGAAATTAATAGAAGATAAAAAAATAAAATTAGAGGATCCAGTTCAACATTATCTCCCTTGGTTTAAACTAAAAAATCCTCAAATATCCTCAACTATAACAATCCAACATCTACTAACTCATACAAGCGGAATCAATACATATGAGGGCTTAGCATTATCAGATAAGCAATCCAAAAGTTCTACAGCATTAAAAGAAAATGTAATGAAACTTTCAAATGTAAAATTAACTGCTCCACCAGGTGAAAAATATCAATATAGTAATGCAAATTATATTGTTTTAGGCGCACTTATTGAAGAAGTCACAAATGAAACATATTCATCATATATGGAAAAGTATATTTTTCAGCCGTTAAATATGAATGGCGCGGCAGCAAGTAAAGAAACTGCATATGAAAAAGGTTATTTAACAGGTTATCAGTCTTGGTTTGGCATTCCAAGAAAAAGTGTAGTGTCCTATGATAATGCCGGGGCACCGTATGGCTATATTATTGCAAATTTAGAAGATATGATTCAATATATTATGTTTTTGAATCGGCGAGAGGATGATCAATTCTTAAAGCAAGAAAACATGGATCTTTATCTTTCACCACTTTATAAGATAAATTCAGAAAAAAGTTATGGTTTTGGATTAAGAACAACAAATATAAATGAAAGCGACACGATGATTTGGCATTCAGGATCAACGCCCGATGCTCGTGCAGAATTATTTACTTTAAACGAAAGTGACTGGGGTGGAGTAATTTTAACAAATAAAAATCATGTATTAGAAGAAACAGCACTATCAGAATTGAAAAAGGGGATTATTAGTATTTTGAATGGAGAAGAACCGGTTGATATCCCTAAAAACATACCATTAACACAAATTATTTTGTTGATAGTTACGCTCATACTTTTCATATTATCAATTATATTAATTAAAAAGTATAAATATATGAAAACTGTAAAAAAGCTAATTTGGTTATTTACAGGGAGTCTATCCCTACTATTATCTATTATTTTCATCCCACTTCTTACTTATAGTACAAGCTCACCATGGCGTACGATAAAAATATTTGCGGCAGATGTAGGTTTACTTACAAGTATTATAGTAATTTTATTAGCTGTAAACGGATTATTATCAATCTTCATAGGTTTAAGACGGAAGAGGGTATAAGGGTAAATAATTAAAGAAATATAATTCAAGTGTTATAAACAGTTGACTCTCACACAATGTCATTGTTTAAGATAAAGTTGAGCTTCGAAGTAGATGTAATTTATAGGAGGAATTCATGTTTAAAATAGGGGACTTTTCAAAATTATCTTCCATTAGTATACGGATGTTGAGGCACTACGATAAAGTGGAATTATTACAGCCAGTAAAAGTCGATGAACAAAGTGGTTATCGATACTATTCAGCAGCCCAGTTAAAGAAAGTAAATCAAATTCAAACGTTAAAAGATATGGGATTTAAAATCGCTATCATTAAAGAAATCATAGAATGTGATAATATAGATGGTATTAAGGAGCAATTTTTAAATCGTAGTGCTCAAATTAAAGAAGACATGACTAACCTCAAAAAACAATTACGTCTCCTCGAAGATTCAATGAAAACGATGAGAGAGGATGTTGTTGAGATGAATTACCACGTTTCAATAAAAGAAATTCCAGAAAGATATGTAGCCAGTGTTAGAAAGGTTATTCCATCATATAATTGTGAAGGCGATTTATGGACCATGTTAATGCAAGAAATTCATATGAAAAATATTAGTATGGCCCATCCGAGTTATAGTATCGCTGTCTTCCATGATCAAGAATACAAAGAAAATGATGTAGATGTAGAAATACAGCTAAATATCTTAGGAAAGCATGAAAATACAAAAGATGTTTATTTTCAAAAAATAGAGCCAATCAAAGTAGCTTCTGTAACAGTAAGCGGAAGTTATGAACAAATGACAAACGTAAATGAAGCAGCCGCAAAATGGATTGAGACAGAAGGTTACGAATTAGCAGGCCCGATGTTTAATATTTATCATGTGAGCCCAGGAATGGAATCGGATCCTAATAAGTGGATTACAGAAGTTTGTTATCCAGTTAAATGATTGTAAAGAAAAAAGGCATTATGATATGCCTTTTTTCTTCATAAACTTATCCGTAATTGCAATTAACCAATCATACATAATTATCTTTCCTTCTATCGTAGTTTTCGTATCGGACTATATAAAGCAATAAAGACTTCAATTAATTTAGTAAAAGCAGCTAAAGCAAATACAAAGACAGGATTATAAGCTGAAATAATGCCTCCTACTAATGCCCCGAGTGGCATAGCTAATCGTGTAAGTACACGTGAAAATCCTAAAACTCTTCCTTGCATATTTGATGGAACTGTTTCCTGACGAACTGTGGCTACAATTGTATTCCATGCAATATTACAAGTCATTGCAACACCGAAAGCAATTCCGGGAGCGAGCCAATATGTGCTCCAAAGCGCAAAAGTTAAGCCAATTGCTCCAACAAATAGGAGTAAAGGAATTAGTATACCGCGTTGCAACCTCTTTTCTAAAGGAACTGCAATCAAGCTTCCTAAAAGACCACCTATTCCAATTAATGAATAATTAACCCCACTTTGTTCTGGGGTAAGTTGTAATGTGGATAATAAATAATACATGAATATACCTAAAACTGCACTTGCTCCAAAGTTTCCTATCATAGCTTGAAAAGATAAAGTTATATTTAAGCGATCATTTTTGAGCCATTTAAACCCGTTAAACAAATCAGATAGTACATTTTGAAGTGTATTTTTATCTTCACATTTTTTATTTGTGGTTTTCATAGACGGTAATAACATCACAGTAACTAATGTTGCAATAAATGAAAGAACATTAATCCAAAGCAACTGAAAGCCGCCAATAAAAGAAATGAAAACCCCAGCTATCATTGGACCAACTAAACTAGCCAATTGATTGATCATTTGATAGAAAGAATTGGCCTTTGTTAATGATGCTCCAGCAATTTGCGGAATGACTGTAACAGTTGTTACATCAAAAAGCATGGACATAACTGCTAACATAAAAGTAATTATGTATAAATACCAGATTTCTAATAGATGTAATGAATGTAGTATTGGAACGAGACTTACTAAAATAATATTAGTAATATCCGCTACCAAAAGTAACTTTTTTCGATCATAACGATCAATTATTACACCAACTAAAGGGCCATATAAAACGATTGGCAATACGTTAATAGCAAATAAAGAACTCATAATTACAGCTGAGCCGGTTAATTGATAGGCAATCCAAGGTAACGCAAAAGTATACAATGAGTCCCCAATTCGTGAAATGAGTAAACCAAAAATAAAAATTTTGTATTCTTTAGAAAAAGTTGTCTTTACGGTAAGGCTACGTTCTTGTATAGGTTTCACACTGTTTATACCACCTTTATTGTAGAGGAATTTGAAAATAATCCGTCCAATATTTGTTATGTATAGAATTCTATGATTCTTTTGTGAATCCTACTTTTTAGATGTATTTTAAAATTTTAAGGCGGAAATAAAAATGAAGGCTTTGGATTGAAGATTATTTAAAAACATAATAAAATTATAGTAAACTAGATTGTAAGATGGTTAATTTAGGAGGGGAAATATTGATACATATAGATAAGAATGTACGAACATCTGGTGCATATGTAATGTATAAGAATTTATTTGTTTTTCAAGTTGGACCAACGAGTAAAGGTGATACATTAGGTGTAGTAAGACTTGGAGGACATAAAGAAGCGGATGAAACAGCAGTAGAAACCACTAAAAGAGAAGTGGAAGAAGAAGCTTCTATCGATATTACTATATTGAATTCACCAACTACATATTATAAAGAGAGTTGGAATGCACAATCTAAGAAATTAAAAGTAGAAAATGAAGTTAATCCAATATTAATTATTGATAGTCCAGATGAAAGTTTATCTATCATGTATGTTGCCTATTCAAAGATGCTACCTAAACCATCTTCTGAAACGAATGGACTACTGTTACTTTCATTGAATGATATTGAATTAATTTGCACTGGGAAAATAACATTAAATGATTATATAAATCAAGGCGGAGTTGCTATATTGAAAGAAAAAATGGATAAAGAGTTAATTTTACAACCTTTTCCACAACTTATGTTTTTATCAGAACTTTTAAAAGAGGATCCTGTATTACTTCAGCAGTTTGTAAATTAGCAACGAAAGATACCTTAATAAGGGGTTTTTGTTGCTAATAATTTAGTGGTATGTGTATTGTCCATCAGGAAACAATACATTGTCTGTAGTAATCTATTTTACATAAAATATAGTTTATCTGAGCATGGAAAAACAGTTAGTATTATGTTCCATAGTATGTGTAGTTGGGGGAGAGGAAATTTAGAATATACAGTTAGAAATAAACTATAAAATTATTATGTAAATTAAGTGTGGTATAAAATAGGGTTTTCTTGTAATTTTTATTTCATTATATTTTAATTAATAAATTTAACACTTACTATTATTATTAAGTATAATAGTAAGTAAGAATATTTTGGTAGTTATTGAATGTAATTAAAGGCGGTTATTTGGAAGGAGTGATGTTTTATGAACAAACAGAAGAAAACAAAATATGCAAAAAAGCTCTACATAAAGAAAAAAGTAAAAGATATCGCCCGTTCTAGCGTTTTATAAGGCTTGGCTTGCATATTTAGAATAAATAATTGATGACTCATTTTTATTAAGAATCTATAGAATATGTAAGCATCAACAAAGGGGAAAGTATAAGGTGAACGAATTAGAGTACAAAAACTTTTATGATAAAGTAGGAAGAGTAAATGGGTGGGATTTTAGTAAAATAAAATGTGAAACTGTAGGAGATACATGGGACTTTTATGGAGAAGTGAAAGAAAGATGTAAACTAACAGACACTCTACTTGATGTTGGTACAGGTGGAGGAGAAAATGTACTTAACATAGCATCTTCAGCTAAATTGTTAATTGGAATTGATAATTCTAATGGCATGATTGAAACGGAATATTCCAATTTAAAAAAATCAGGTGTACAAAATGTTGAGTTTTTTAAAATGGATTCTGAAGCGTTAACGTTTCCGCTTGCCCATTTTGATATCGCTTCTAGTTGTCACGCACCGTTTATAGCATCTGAGTTAGCAAAAGTAATGAAACAAGGTGCTTTTTTCTTGACACAACAAGTTAGCGAACATGATAAATTAAATCTTAAAGAAGCATTTGGCAGAGGACAATGCTTAGGTGAAAGAGACGGAACTTTAAAAGAAAAGTATATGAGGGAACTTATTAGTGCGGGATTTGAAGTCGTGCAAGTACGTGAATATGATGTTACTGATTATTACAGTACGCCTGAGGATCTTATTTTCTTATTAAAACATACGCCTATTATTCCTAATTTTGGAGAAGAGGAAGAGGATTTTAATATTTTGCAAAAGTTCATTAAAGCTAATAGTTATGAAAAAGGTATTCGTACGAATTCAAAAAGGTTTATGATTATTGCTGTTAAAATATAATATATTTTAGCGTAAGAGCTGCTTTTCTTGTATGGAAAAGCAGTTTTTTTATTTGAAAAAAAATGCAACGAAAACTTAAAAATATACCTTTATTGATGATGAATATCAAATAAAAAGACTTTTGAAGCTAACATATTCATACTAAAGTTGTAGTTTTTATATGAAAAATCCATCCTTCCGTTTGATTTTATCTATTTATAAGTGTAATACAATACAAATAGATAGTATGAAATAGGGGGATGTAAAATGATTACACATATTTCTGATATAAAACTACAAACGGTTTCCATAGAAGGAGTAAAACAAGTTTATAAGAACATATTATCTTTTCCAATAAAAAAAGAAACTGCATCATTTATTCAATTTGAAGTAACACCGTATACAACAATTAGCTTCCAAGAAGTATATGAACCAATTTCACCTGCCCACTTCGCTTTTGAAATTTCATATTCAAAATTTCATGAAACAGCAAAATGGCTTGAAAAGTCTGGGTTACTTATTGTGAAATGGAAAGATGGAAATATAATTGGTGAGGAGAACGATCTATTCAATGTATACTTTAAAGACGGAGATGGAAATCTACTCGAAATTATCGCACATAGTTATGTTAAAGAAGATGTATTAGTACCGCATTCACCATTAAACGTTTTATATGTAAGAGAAATCGGTCTTCCTGTTAAAAGTGTACCTGTATTTACGAAATGGTTGAAATTAAATCTAGATATGAAAACGATGGAAGATGGGGATATTTTCAACTTTGTTATAGGTGGCACTGCATACATTGTTGCAACTTGGTGGCAGCGACCATGGATTCCGATTGCGATGAAAGCTTTACCACCGAAAGTACATGTTTCTTTTGGAACACCAGACGTCGCATTTTTACAGCGAATCCAAAATAACTTTAAGAAAAATAGTGTACCATTTGAATGTAAACGTAATGAAGTATCATTTATTGAGCAAGGAGATACATTTTCAATTGTGCATACATCAGAGTTTCATTCTGATATTCCTAAACAATTAAACTTACCGCTTTCTATTTAATGATGGAAAGCGGTAAGTTTTTTGTATAGTCGTGAAGAAGGTTTTAGCTAGGGTTATAGTGAATTTAAAGAGAAGTATAAGGTGTTATTCTAATTTATGTTAAGGGGAGAAATGAAGTGGTTTTAGGTAATCCAATTGCAAAAGGGAATACAGCGGAAATTTATCTATGTGATAATAAGATTGTAAAATTATTTAAAGATTACCTCCCAGATACAGAGTCTATAAATGAAGCAAAAAAACAAAAATATGCTTATTCATGCGGGCTGCCAGTTCCAAACGTATTTGAAGTGACAAAGATACAAAATAGACAGGCAATTATTATGGAATATGTAAAAGGGGAGAACATTGGTGATCTCCTGCTTAATAATTTGAATGAGGCAGAGCGTTATATCGGCCTTTGTGTTAATGAGCAAAAAAAGATCCATGATATACGTGTGAATACAGATGAAATGGAGTTAATGAGGAAAAGGTTAGAGCGTCAAATTAAATCTGTACATAAATTGGCTGAAAACAAAAAGAAGAATATATTACAAAAATTAGATTCTATTACATTTGATTTTAGGCTATGTCATGGAGATTTTCATCCATTTAATTTGATTTTGAGTAAGGAAGAGAAAGTGAAAGTTGTAGACTGGGTAGATGCCAGTTCAGGTGATATTCGCGCAGATGTGTTTCGTACATATTTATTGTATGCACAGTCTCATATAGAATTAGCGGAAATGTATTTGAAAATATATTGCAATAATACGGATTTAACAAGAGATGAGATTTTTCAATGGGCTCCTATTGTTATTACAGCTAGGTTTGCTGAGAAGGCATCTCCGCAAAATGAAGTGTATTTGAGCAGACTATTGAATCAGTATTCATAAATTATTAAAAATGTTGTCTAGTAGAAAATTAATAAGTGCTATTGTTTAACTACAAGGAAACTTTAGTTAAACAACAGCACTCTTAAACATTGATATAAGTATACTTATTTTCAATTTTCATCCTATAAAGGTTCATTATCCGTACTTGTTCCTCAGTTAATTCTTCTTTATCCCAATACATATACATTAAGCTATATTCAAAAATCTCCTTTAATTTTATAAACAATGGAAACTTGTCTATCATCTCTTTAGGTAGTTCATTTTCTTCTTGATACCCTTCAAATAATGCTTTTGTAATAGAATGCTCATAGTCAATGATATTCCCATTTCCAGCAAATGAGTATTCTATCGCGCTATAGATTGGAACTGCTAAATCGAATACGTAAAAATGTTTTTCACAGTCTTGAAAATCAATCATTGTTAAGTTTGAATTATTTTCAACTAAAATATTTTCTAACCATAAATCTCCGTGGATTAAGCCGTAATTTGAAGTGGATTTTTCTAGCTCTTTTATAGAAGTTAAAACGTCAGATGCAATTTCTCTAATGGTTGTTTCTTCTTTAGGGATATACTTAAGAAAATTATATTCTTCATTTTCATACCAATCGTTTATATGTTTAACCGGTTTAGTCTTTTCAAAGCTTTTAGAAATACGATGTAATTTTCCAATTTGTTTACCAAGATTTTTAAATATTTTAGAATTCCAATCACACCTCGGTAAATGTATACCAGGAGCCGCTTTATATAATACGGCAAAAATTTCTTTGTCTAATGTTAACTTTTCTACAAAATTCCCCTGTAAAGAAGGGATTATTGGTGGAACACCTAAGCCGTTTTGATATAAAAAATTCGTATATGTAATTTCTTCTAATTGTTCTTCATACGTTTTGTAATTTGTAATTCTAATGAAGTATGTACCTTGTTTTGTGAGACATTGATACATTTCATTTGTTATTGCGTTAATGTTAATAAAATTCAACGGATATTGTTCATTTATTAATTGAAGTATTTTTTTATCTATCTCGTTCATTGTAACGTCCTTTCCAAACTTGAATTTTTTAACTAGGGAAGTAAAAGAATCTTATTTTATAAAATTCGTGTTTAATTTTTGAACTCCTTTAAAATGAAATATAATGTAAATTGACTTTTAATAATGGTAAGGTGTGTGAATCATACTAATTAACGCTAGATTGAAAAGTTAGGATAAGGTATGACAAAATAAGATAGCTAAAAAAATTTAATACTTACATATAGAGTTTAAAGATTATAGAAAATGGATCATGTTATAAAACACAAGAAATATCAAAAGAAAGAAACGCGTTTATCCTATACTTTTAAATAAGGAGTGAAGTGAAGGAAATGAATGAACATATACAGCAGATGATTGATTGGATTGAGCGCAATTTAAAAAAGGGGTTTTCATTAGATGAATTATCTCGTTACATGGGGTATTCTCCTTATTATTGCTCTTTTAAATTTCATCAAGTAACGGGTTTCAGTATTAGACGCTATATTCTTTTTAGAAGATTATATTCATCTACGGAAGATTTAAAGAATGGTAGGAAGATAATTGAAATCGCATTGGATTACGATTACTCTTCCCAAGAAGCTTATAGTAGAGCTTTCAAAAATGTTTTTGGAATGAATCCAAGAGAATACCAACTTAGCAAAATGCCTATTCAATCATTTGTTAAACTCAATTTAAATAAAGAAGGGGCGTTTACTATGAATATTTCTAGAAAAATAGAGGTTGAACAGTTACGAAATAGGAAAAGTGAGCTATTTGATAAAGAGGTACTTAACATATTAAATGGTCAAATGATGTATGAAGAATTAAAAAACGAAAAGCTAATGGGTGATTCTGATTATGCACCATTTAATGAGGCGATGTGTGTGAACCCAGCTACAACACAAGTTTTTAATGAAGAGTTTATTAAAACAAGAGCAGAAGGACATACCAGTTCAGTAGAAAGTTATACAAAAAAGGTAATAGATCCGTTAGAAAATCTTTTTACAAAAAAGTATAAATGTATTGTTTTATGGTTTGGGGAAGATATGTTTTGCCAAATGAACCTACTTACAATACTTTCTTACCTTGAACAGTCTTCTTATGAAGGGAAGGTATACTTAAATAGCTTCAGAGAAGATGAATTTAAAGTAAGGCAAACTGAAATAATGTTAGGAAACTATCACTCTGCATATAAAGAAGTGTTGGTAAATCATGAAAAAACTTCTGTTGAATTACTGCCAGTAATGTATCAGTCTATAGACTTATATTTAGAAATGCTAAAACAAGATAATACTGTAATGAAATTTATCTCTAAAAATAAAGACTTATCAACTCAAGAATTATTAACAAAGTTGTTTCAGCTATTTCCAACAATCGGATATGGGGATTCTCAGTACATAGAACTGATAAATAAAATAAAGAAGAAAGCTGTACCTAAAATATAGGAACAGCTTTCTTTTTACAATTGTTCAAGTAACTCTAATTCACCCTCTACAAATAACATTAGTTCTTTAATCGTTTCTCCAGAAAAATCAAAACGAATTCCAGCTGCTTTATATACTTCCGTTAAAGATTTTGAGCTACCTAATGATAAAGCTTTTTTATAATTTTCTAGTGCTTGTTTAGGATTTTGTTTATATTGTTTATACATTTGCAGCGCACCAAGTTGTGCGATTGCATATTCAATGTAATAGAAAGGTAATTCGAATATGTGTAGTACCGGTAACCAGCCAGTTGCTACCCAATTTTCATAACCATCAATATTTATGATGTTCGATTGGTAAGTGTTATGTAATTCTAAATATTTATCGTTTCTTTCTTTTGCAGTATGATTAGGGTTTTCATACATCCAATGCTGGAATTGATCAACGATAAGCATTTGTGGTAAATATTTAACAATATCTTTAAAGAAATCTAATTTTGATTCTATAAATTCTTCCTTATTTTTATAAAAAGTATCCCAATATTCCATCGAAAATAATTCCATTGTCATGCTAGCTAGTTCAGCGGATTCTGAAGGGATTTCTAAATACTTTTGAAGCTCTAACTGTTTCATACATTCATTATGAATACTATGGCCCATTTCATGGAGGAAAGTAGTAACATCATAATGTGTATGATTGAGATTCATAAAAATAAAAGATAATCTAGAAGCAGGTAAATATTCGCAAAATCCTCCTGGACCTTTTCCTTTACGGCTTTCTAAATCTAAGCAATTATTTTTCTGCATACGATCCAGTAATGTAGAAAATTCAGGATCTAGCTTGTGTAAAATAAGAGAACTTTTTTCGATTAAATCACTCGCGTCTTCGATAGGTTTTAATGCTTTTTGATTTGGTGCGGTTGCTTTTAGATCCCATGGACGAAGGCTATCTACTTGAAGTTCAGTTTTTTTCTCATTAAATATTTTATCGATAAGTGGTACTACGTATTTCCGAATAGATTCAGCAAGCTCATAGCAGTCTTCCGCTGTATAATCAAAACGTTCATGTTTTTTAAACATATAATCACGATAATTATCTAATTGAATATTTTTTGCTTTTTGGTGACGGATTACGATTAATTCATTTAATATATGTTGTAATTTATCTTCAACAGATAAGAACTTTTCCGAAATAAGCATTTTTGCTTTTTTTCGTATATGACGATCTGGATCTTGTAAGTAAGACTGTAGTTCAGTAATTGTTTTTTCTTCACCGTCCCATAACGCAGTTAAACCACCAGTAATTTCGAAGTACTCGGTTACTAGTTTGTCTTCATTTACTTCTAAACCAATATTCTTTTCACAAAATAATGTTTGCGCATTCTTAATTTTTTTATCCAGTAAGCTGTATGTTTCTGGCTCAAGTTCCATCCGAAAAGGGGACTCTAAATATTTATTATCAAATGAATTTTGATAACGTTTCAAAAGAGGTCGTACATATTGTTGATCATATTCAAAAGTATCTTTAATTTTTTTATTATCTGTATTACATTGAAAGGAGATATAGTGCGATCTTAATTGTTCTTCAATTTCCCAAATGAATGTAGATTGCTTTTTTAACCAGTTTTCAAGCTCTAGTTTTGAAGAAATTACTTCATTTAATAAAGTAGAAAGAGTATTTTCTAATTCTAGAATATTGCTAATATCCATCGTATTTAAGCGCTGCATGACATATCCCTCACTTTTTATTTATTATAGAGATATTCTATTTATTAATTGTAATTTCCTTGTTAAGAGACGGAAATGTGAAATAATGTTAAACTTTAAAGTGATTGAAGGGATGAATTTCCTTTCGCTTTATTATGAGCTTATGAGAGTGAGGAACCCTTTTTAGTGCTTCTATAAGGGAGTGAAAGAATGTATAAGTATGTACATATTTTTAATGATATAGAAAACATGATTCAACATGGAGAGATAAAAGAAGGACAGAAATTACCATCAATACGGTCACTCGTTACGCAATATGAATGTAATAAGGCGACAGTTATACGTGCGCTTCATGAATTAGAAAAGCGTCATATTATATATTCTGTCCCTCAAAGTGGATACTACGTTGTTAAGAAATCTGGGAGTACTATAGAAAATAACGAAATAATTGATTTCGCTTCTTCAGCACCGGATCCAGATGTTTTTCCGTATTTAGACTTTCAGCATTGTATTAATAAGGCTATTGATACTTATAAAAATGATTTGTTCGTATACGGAACGCCGAAAGGGTTACCATCTTTAATTCCAGTCATTCAAAAACAGTTGGCAAATTATCAAGTGTTCACGAAAGAAGAAAATATTTTTATAACGTCAGGTGTGCAGCAGGCACTTGCAATATTAACTTCTATACCATTTCCAAATGAAAATGAAACAATATTAGTTGAACAGCCAACGTATCATTTGTATATAGAATATCTAGAAATAAATAAAGTTCCTGTAATCGGTATTAAACGTACGAATGAAGGTATTGATTTAAATGAATTGGAGCGTATTTTTCGAACTGGTAAAATAAAATTTTTTTATACAATACCAAGATATCATCATCCACTTGGAACTTCTTATTCTAAAGGTGAGAAAGAAAAAATCGTACTATTAGCGAAGAAATATAATGTATTTATAGTAGAAGACGATTATTTAGCAGATTTAGAAACGGATTCAAAAGCAGATCCGTTATATAGCTTGGATCATTGTAATCATGTTATATATTTGAAAAGTTATTCGAAGATTATTTTTCCGGGGTTACGAGTTGGTGTAGCAGTTATTCCGTCGGTTATTGTTAATGCTTTTCATACTTATAAAAAGATTTTAGATATCGATAGCCCGATGATATCCCAAGCTGCTTTAGAAATTTATATAAAGAGTGGCATGTTCGAACGTCATAAAAATAAAATAAAATCTTCCTATAATAATAGATCTAAAAAACTAGCAGAAACATTAGAAAGAATACATGGTGAAAACCCGCTTTTATTCACACATAAAAAGCAAAATACAATTGGAATCCATACTTGTTTAGAATTACAGAAAACGAGTATTTCGGAAACGTTTATACAAAAACTAAGTGAAATTCAAATAAGTATTGATACTATTGATAAGAATTATGTGAGAGGTTTTCCGAAAGAAAGACTATTAAAGTTAAACGTATCAAATGTAAAAGAAGATAATATTGAAGAAGGAATACGTAAAATAATTGAGGAAATCAAACAAGTGGAACGTCTAAATTTTCAATTTAAAAAAGAATCAAATGAATAATGAAATTCGTTGTGAGACGAAAAATGATTCTCTTGTTTGTATGTATCGCTATAATAATTGGAGCTATGGTTGTAACGAAATATAATAAAAAAGATGATCAATGCATTGCAGTTGGTAAGTATTCAAGAGGTATTATCATAGATCAAAATAACGAACCTATATTTAATGTGAAAATTTATGAGGGTTCTATTAAAGAAAAGGAACGCAGTATTTCAAATGCAGAAGGTGAATTTGAAGTATTGCATGGTGTTTGTGGTGAGATTGTATTACAATTAGTTACTCCTGATGGAGAAATCTATACGAGAAAATATGATAGCAACCATATACCGGAAGTGATAGAACTGAGTTATAAAAAGTAAGAGGAATAATATGCAACCAGTACAAGGAAAATGTGTTAAATTGATATTTTTTAGAGCACTCAATAGCTGAGTGCTCTTTTTGTTTAGGACATAAGTAATCTGAAATGGAAATAAACTACCAATAAATGTTATTCTTAAAGTATAGCATTTATTTTGAATGGGAGGGTGATGGAGTTTATGGGGGTACGTATAGTCGATGATTTACAACAATTATCGTTGTTACTTATGTTTTTAAGTACATTTATATTTTACAGATATTTAAAGAAAGTGAAACGAGAGAGAAAGTTGACTGGTTTTGAATGGACGATGTATTTTGTCACTCAATTTGCAACATTAATTTGGGCAATGACTTATTTTATTAAACACTTAGCTGAATCGTAATTTCTATTCATTTAATCTAGTTTACTGTTATCTACTAGGGATATAAATATAGTCCGTGTCTAAATCAATGACGACATCGCTCATGACGTCTTCTTGTAGTAACTTTGGAATTTTTTCATAATGATACCGTACACAAAATAAGTTTAGAAGATCTTCATTAGATATCTCTTCATTTTTTACATTTAAATACATTATTATTAACTCGTTAAGAGAACAGTTACGGCCAAAAACATACTCATTTATTCCATATCCATCAAATTCAATTATCATATTATCACTGTTGGGTGCTAGCCAACGGTATAGCTTAAATTTTAGTTGAATCTATTATACATTGTTTGAAATTTTGTGAGAATATATTTTTATAAAATGTGAGGGTTATAAATGGAACAAAATAAATTAGTTTTAGAAGGACCCAAACGGCTTAAGTGGGAAACGTGTAAAATTAAGCCTATACAGGATGATGAAATTATCGTTAAAACAATTGCAGGTGCAATAAGTATTGGAGCAGAGTTACCACAGTATAAAGAATCGGATGTTACAGATATTAATCCTTTTTATCCAAGAAAAACTGGATATGAAAGTTATGGTGAAGTTGTTCGAGTTGGGAATAAAATAACAAATTTAAATGTAGGTGATAAAGTAGTTTCTTTTTATGGACATGAAACTGTAGGAATAGTTAAGGGGGATAAAGTAATTCGAGTGCCGAGTTATATAAAACCTAAAGTTGCTTTATTATCTATTCTTTCGTGTGATGCTGCTAAAGGAGTATTAAAACTAAATATGCGACAGGATGAAAAAGTACTTATAACTGGAATGGGAGTTATTGGTTTACTCGCTTGTTATATTTTAAAATACTATGTAGGTGTTAAGCATGTAGATGTTGTTGAACCTAATAAAAATAGAAGAGATTTTGCAAAGAATTTTGGTGCGAAAAACATATATGAATCAGAAGAACAAATAATAGAAACATATAATTACGGTTTCGAATGTTCTGCTACAAATATTGGATTTCATACATTACAAAAAGCACTTAACAGTAATAGTGAAATATGTATACTTTCTGATGGGAATTTAGAGGAACTAACATTAACCGCTGATTTTTATGAGAAAGAACTGCGGATCATTGGTTCAAGTGACGGATATGATTATCAAAAACATGCAGATTGGTTTTTTAGTCAAATAGAACAAACACCATGGATAGAAGAGATTTTTCAACATGAAATACAATATACAGGACTCATTCAATGTTTTGAGGAATTAAGTCAAGGAATAATTACCCCTTTAAAAGTATTTGTCTCATATGAATAATGAACAAAATGACCAGGTACTTGTCACAATAGCCCACATATGTTTAGACACTAATATGATAGCAGAGCGCGGAGTAACATGTACGGGGATTTTTTAATAGGTACAACGGGTTGTGAAAACAGAGAATGGTTTTTGCTCTTTCATTATGTACAAATAGTATATTATCTTTCTCAGTGTACATATTAAGTAAAGAGTTTAATATCAAACATAAAAGGGGGGATAATATGAATGAAAATAAGAAAAATGAAGAATTGATTAAATTTAAAAAACAATGGTTTAATGAAGATAATCAACCAGTAGCTGGTATAGAGTTAGCTTTACCACCTGATATAGGCAGCATGTTAGACTCGAAATCAGTTGATGATGAAAGTGGAGAAAGTAATAATGAATAAGTTTACTCTATGCATCCATTTGGGTGCTTTTTTAATTTTGGACAATGGAAGATGAATTAACAAATCCTTATTGAAAAAAGATTGATCAAAATAGATCCTCTTTCAGTATATTTAAGTTTTATTTTTACGAAAAAGTTTAATTAATATGCATTTAGAATGTTATATGAAATGGGAATGCTAGTAATATTCACCATTAAAGGGTTGAGCTATTATGAATATGATTTTGGAAAGCATTATTTTAATTTTCACTGGAATGATTGCATTAAAAATGACAGGCAGTACATCTGTTAGCCAAATGACAAGAGCTGAAATTATTATAGTAGTATCAATTGGACGTATTATTGTAGAGCCTGTATTAAGTAGGAAAGTAGGCCCATCTATCTTTGCAGCTGTAATATTTGCAAGCATACTTCTTATCATTCATTTCTTTGAATTGAAATCAAAGAAGATGGAACAATTCCTGAATGGCAGTAGCATTATAATTGTTGAAAACGGAGAGATTGTAAAAGAGAATTTGAAGCAGGCAAAAATGTCAGAACAACAACTTTTTATGCAATTAAGAGAAAAAGGGATTCATGATTTAAAGAGTTTACAGCAAGTTACAGCTGAACCTAATGGGCGTATTGGTTATCAATTAATAAAAAAGGCTCAACCGATAACTTTAGAAATGTTAGAAAAGGTATTAGATCAGTACAATATAAAAAGATAATTTCTCTTCAGAAAAGCCAATACTACAATGGAAGTATTGGCTTTTTTTATTTTTCTGCAAACGTAAGGGTTAATAAAACAGGGTGGGTTTTAAAGCAATCATTATAATAGATATAGACTTATAATTATGATATATTCAATGGACCTAAAGTGAATGTGATAAAAAAATTAATTTGGCATAGGTAGCCGCAGCACTAAAATTTATAAGTTTTTAATGTGATACTAAAAATAGGATTAGAACAAGGAGATAGAAACATAATGGAATTTTGGGAATCAAGTTTTATTGAGAAACAAACGATGTGGGGGTTTGAACCTACAGAATCTGCAATTTTGGCAAAAGATTTTTTTCTAGAAAAGAACGTTAAGGACATATTAGTTCCGGGTATTGGATATGGCAGAAACGCAAAGGTGTTTATCGATAATGATATAAATGTAACAGGGATTGAAATTTCAAAAACAGCTATTGATTTAGCGAAACAAAACGGATTAGAAGATATTAGTATATTTCATGGATCGGTAAACGAAATGCCTTTTGATAATAAATCTTATGATGGGATATTTAGTCATGCTCTTCTTCATTTGCTGAATGAGCAGGAAAGAGAAAAATTTATTAAAGATTGTTATTATCAGTTAAAACCAGGCGGATATATGGTTTTTACAACTGTTTCTAAAAAAGCTCCCATGTACGGAAAAGGAAAACAGCTGGAGCAAGACTATTATGAGATAATGGAAGGCGTAAAAATGTTCTTCTATGATTCTGAATCTATAAAAAAAGATTTTAAAAAATATGGATTAGTACAAGTTTCGGAAATTGATGAACCAAATAAGAACATGGCAAATAAACCTTCAATCAATTTTTTAATGATAAAATGTAAGAAAGAACTATAACTAAAAGTTATTAAGAATTATTAAAGATGTTTATATATTGATTATGCACAAATGAAAAGGACAAGCATATAATAGAAGTACCTATTAACTTTAAGTAACCTTAACTTTCTTTAATAGGATATCTCAAAATCCCCAAAAGAGCACTTGCGGAAACAAGTGCTCTTTTATTTTTTGTTTATTTAAGATGAATAAATTTCGTTAAACCTATATGGGATTTTAAGCCATTATTTTATATAAAGTGGTAAAATAAATAGGGGAAATGTTTAAGGGGGCGGGAGATTTGAAACTAAAAGAGCTGGCGAATTTGTTATTGATTAAAGAAACTATTGGCAATATGGATGTAGAAATTACGGGGTTAGAAATGGATTCTAGAAAGATAACTGATGGAGATCTATTTATATGTGTATCAGGTATCGATGGTTTTCTTGAAGATCGACATCAATTTGTTGAAGATGCAGTGAAAAATGGTGCTGTAGCGCTAATTGTAGAAAGAGATGTAAATATTGAGATACCTAAAATAATTGTTAAAGATGCTAGGTATGCTATGGCAGTTATTGCGTCACATTTCTATGGTTATCCATCTAATAAAATGAAGTTAATTGGAATTACAGGGACAAATGGGAAAACAACTACTTCTTATTTAATTGAAAAAATTTTAAGTGATTATGGATATCACACGGGGCTCATGGGGAATAACGGAGTCAAAGTTGGTTCAAAATGGTATTCTACTGATATTAATACGCAAGAACCTCCAACACTTCAACGGAATTTGCAAATGATGAAAAATCATAATGCAGATTATTGTGTTATGGAAGTTACGTCACAAGGGTTACATATGGAAAGAGTTAAAGGGTGTAACTTTAAAATAGCTGTTTTCACAAATTTAACACAAGATCATTTAGATTATCATGGAACATTTGATGAATATAAGCATGTAAAAAGTCTTCTTTTTGCGAGATTAGGAAATGATTTATCTACTATAGATAAAAAAATAGCTGTTTTGAATGCAGACGATCCATCGGTAGAATACTTTAAAAAAATTACTTCAGCTGAGGTTATCACATATGGAATACATAATGGAGCAGATGTTCAAGCGAAGAACATAACTTTAAGTCCAAAAGGAATTCGTTTTTTAGTTTCGTCCTTTAATGGCGAAATAGAGGTTAACCTTAATCTTGTAGGTCGTTTTAATGTTTATAATGCATTAGCAGCAATAACAGTTGCATTGGTTGAAGGTATTCCGCTTACAAACATTAGTGATAGCTTATCTAACTTAAAGAGTATTGAAGGTAGAATGGAAATCATAGATGAAAATCAAGATTTTCTTGTAATAGTGGACTATGCTCATACACCGGATGCGTTAGAAAATGTTCTCTCTACAATTAGCGAGTTTGCAAAAGGTAAAGTTATTACTGTTTTCGGTTGTGGTGGAGATAGAGACGCAAAAAAACGATCTATAATGGGCGGAATTGCTGGAAGTTATAGCGATTTTGTTTTTATTACTTCTGACAATCCACGTTCGGAAGATCCGCAGGCAATAATGAAAGATATTGAAAAAGGATTTTTGCAAAATAATAATTTGAATTATAAAGTAGAAGTAGATCGTGAAATTGCAATAAATCACGCAATAAACATGGCATCTTCTAATGATATTGTTTTGATTGCAGGGAAAGGGCATGAAACGTATCAAATTTTAAAAGATTCAACTATTCATTTTGATGATAAAGAAAAAGCTCGACAAGCAATTATTAATAAATGAATTCAATTGATAGTGGAATAGTATTTCTAATAAAAATAATGTTTTAGATGAAGATAAAACTAATAACGAAGCAATTTTTTGAAGAATTTATAATTGAAAGGTAAGGGTGTTTCTCTGAATATATGAGGGGAAAACCTTACCTTTTATAGTTTTATTTCTGAAAAACAAACGTAATAGCATTTGTTTTTAATTGAATATGCCTTTTATCGCGAACAATATTATAGATTAATTCTTTTATTTCAACTTTAATTTCTTTCCATTCCTTATAAATACTTTTTAATAGATGTATCATATCATCAGTAGAAAGGTTAATTTCAATTAAAGCATCTAATTCTTCATTTGTATGTAAGTCAATTTCTTGTATGTTCGAGTTAATAATTAAACAATTGATTCCACCAGTCTTTGTACCTTTTTTCATAGAATGGAGCACATTTGTTAAATCTTCTTCTGATTTAACATGCTCTAAACTTGATACTGCAACGATATAATCATAAGTATTAGGTAGGATGTAGTAGTTTTCAATTGCTGCTTGTTCTGTTTTAATATTATTAATTACACCATATTCTTTACTATAAGTTTGTAATTTTGTTAAAGCAGAATCAAGTAAATCGACACATGTAACAGTGCCGCTAGTATTTTGCATCTTTTGTGCAATTGGGATGCTATTTCTTCCAACGCCAGAGCCGAGATCAAGTACTTGCAAGTTGTTTTGTCCTTCAAAGTAATCCATCAAATCCATAACTGTTTTAACCGGTTTGTACAGCCAAGAACCAGTTTCAAATAGTTTATATTGTTCATAACAAAGGTCGTGATATTTCTTTTCTTCTTGTCTTTTGTAATCGATACGATTCATAGTGTTTCAACTCCAATACTTTCATTGCAACATGATCCTTCAGTTGAAAATTATTGAAAAAGGTGTAAACCTCACTTTTAATGATATTTATATAATTCCATAAAAATTTAGAAAAACCTTTTATTAATAATATATGGATATGGGAAAGAAGCCTTCTCAAGTTGCTTGATGATAGGTTATAAATACGAGGAGGAAAATGCATATGATGTTTTATGAAATTGTTTGCTTTTCTTGTAAAAATATATTTCGTGTTTATGAAGGTAGTGAAAAATATAAGCGATTTAAAGAGAAACCAAAAGGGGTATATTGTTGTGATGAGTGTAGCCACAAAATTCAATTAGAAGCTATAAAGAATTTTTTTAGATAATTCTATGATTTTAATTTAGAAAAGTATATCGAAAAATCCCTCACATTATTAGACTACTAGAACTTAGTTAAAAGTAACGCAAGTACCCAAAATTCTAAGTACTTGCTTTGCAAATTTTACTACCGTGAATACAATTTCGGACATTCGTCACCACTAGGTTCATAAAAACAATGACTTTTAAACTGTCCTACAAACGGCTGATTATACCATTCAGGTGGACAAGCTCCAACTGGACGGAAATACCAAAGAGCCCATCTTGCTGGCCAGCGCCACTCACCTTGTAAAACTTTTCGTGCGATTTCTTTTTCTGATTCACGAGCCCGTTGATAAAAATATCCGTATTGCACTGCTTCGAATCCACCAGGGCTTTGATACACAGCGTCACGTACAGAACGAAGTTGTTTAAAATCTAAGCAATCACAAAATACACGATTTACTACTACGCAGCCAACAAGTTGTTCACCTTGTCGACCTTCGCCTTCAGCTTCAGCACGCATTAAACGAGCTAGTAAATCAACATCGCTTTCGTTATATGGAATAAGGGGCATAGTGATACCACCTTTCTTTACCTGTTATAGTAAAGAGTGTATGTATGAAAATAAGCTAAGTGCTTTTCTATATGTAAATTCATTAATTATTAAAAGGAGCTTTTATGAAAAAAGCTAATTAGTAATTGTAGACCAATATAAAGAGGAGAGATAATATGTATCGAATCCAGAAAGAACATATCATTTATGCAATGTCACCAGAAAATAAACCATGTATGGAAGTAGAAATTGGGAGTCGTCTTATATTTGAAACATATGATTGCTTTGAAAATCAAATTGATTCTGAAGATGTTGTGTTTCAAGAATTAGATTGGAACCGGATTAATCCAGCGACTGGTCCGGTATATATTAATGGTGCAGAACCTGGTGATATATTAGTTGTTACGATTGAAAAGATAAAAATTGCAGAGAAAGGCGTTTTAACTACAGGTGCAAATCTTGGTGTAATGGGTGAAGAGCTACATGAAAATACAGTGAAATTTGTCTCAGTACATAATGAACATGTTTTGTTTTCAAATGAACTACAAATCCCGATTAATCCAATGATCGGTGTAATTGGTACTGCGCCGAAAGAAGAGAGCATTTCATGTGGCACACCGCATGATCACGGTGGGAATATGGATTGTAAAGAGATAAAAGAAGGGACAACATTATTATTACCTGTAAATGTTCCTGGTGCTTTATTAGCATTAGGTGATTTACACGCAGCGATGGGTGATGGTGAAATTGGTGTTAGTGGAGTAGAGGTTGCTGGTGAGGTGACGGTAATAGTTCAGATTATAAAAGGAAAGAAATGGCTACTACCAATGGCTATCCAAAATGAAAAAGTAATGACGATTGCTTCAGAGAAATTGCTAGATGATGCAGCGAATCGAGCTGTACGTAATATGGTGACATTTTTACATGAAGAATTAGAAATGTCTAAAGCTGATGCCACTCTTTTATTATCAGCAGCCGGCGATTTAAAAGTTTGTCAAGTTGTGGACCCACTTAAAACGGCACGAATGGAACTAAGTATGGACTATGTGGAGAAGCTAGGTTTTAATTTGAGTAAATTTCATATTAAGTAAGAATAATAGAAGAAGGATGCTTTTGTATAAAAGTATCCTTTTTAAATTTACGGATTAAATAAAAAAAGGTATTATTTATTTTATATGATTATATATACGATTACGGATCGAAAAAGGAGTAAATAATGGTTAAAATTATGATTGTAGAAGATGATATGAAAATAGCAGAATTATTATCAACACATGTTGCGAAATACGGGTATGAAGGAATTATTGTATCGGATTTTCAAAATGTATTAAATATTTTTTTAGAAGAACAACCAGAATTAGTTTTATTAGATATTAATCTACCGAGTTTTGATGGGTACTATTGGTGTCGTCAAATTCGCGGAGTTTCTACATGTCCGATATTATTTATTTCAGCCCGTGAAGGTACAATGGATCAAGTTATGGCGCTAGAAAACGGTGGCGATGATTTCATTTCAAAGCCATTCCATTACGAAGTTGTAATGGCTAAAATTCGAAGTCATTTAAGGCGTGCTTACGGAGATTATGCACCGAAAATAGAAGAACGGATGGTTGAACAACATGGTCTTTGTTTATATCCTGAAAGGCTTGTATTGAAGCTTAAGAATCAAGAAATTGATGTAACGAGAAATGAAGCTATTTTATTAGAAATGTTAATGAAAAATTATCCGCGTGTTGTGGGTAGGGAAGTGTTGTTAAATAAATTATGGGATAGCGAATCTTATGTTGATGATAATACATTGAGTGTAAATACAACACGTGTGCGAAAAAAGTTAAAAACGTTACATATTGAGGATGCGATTGAAACGATTCGTAGTGTTGGATATAGATTGCATATTACTTGGGATACAGGTATGGAAAAATGATAAAGCTGTTTATACGTGATCATATACCTCTTATTTGTTTTACAGCAATCCAACTACTATCCATATTTCTCGTATATTGGTTTGATGGACATAAGCATATCGCGACGGCATTGTATGCAATGTTTTTAGGTACCTTTTTTATGGTAGGCTATTTAGTATTTCGTTACTTTACTCATCGTACTTTCTATGAACGATTAGCAAACCCGATGCAATCTTTAGATGAATCTGTTCAAAAATCTGATTTTGCAGCTGTGTCGACTGCTCTTCAAGAACTAATTGAGATGCAATATCGCCATTATCAAAATCAGCTTCAGATGCAAGAGAGAAAAAATAATGATCATTTAACCTTTATGAATCAGTGGATTCATCAAATGAAAACACCTTTATCTGTAATAGAATTAATTACACAGGATGAAGTGGATTCGCGTTTTGAAAGTATAAATGAGGAAACAGATAGACTGAAAAAGGGGTTAGAGATGGCTTTATATGTCGCACGTTTAGAAGCATTCACACAAGATTTTTATGTGGAAAGAGTGCAACTACATAAAATAGTAAATGATTCCGTACATGAACATAAACGATTCTTTATCCGGAACTTTGTATATCCTGAGCTTAAAATTGAGAAGGATATTACAGTAGAAAGTGATGCGAAATGGTTACAATTTTTAATTGGACAACTACTATCAAATGCAATTAAATATTCATCAGGTAATAGAGAGAAGATTAAAGTGAAAGCTTGTAAGGAAGGTAATACAGTTATACTTGAAATTGCCGATAATGGCGTAGGGATACCGAAGCAAGATTTACCAAGAGTGTTTAAACCTTTCTTTACAGGAGAAAATGGTAGAGATTTTAAAGAATCAACTGGAATGGGGCTATATCTTGTGTATGAAATTACGAAGCAATTAGGACATAGTGTAGAAATCCATTCAGAAGTTGGTAAAGGTACTGTTGTACGAATTAAATTTTTAAATGTGTAAAAATGACTCAGGCTAAAGAACTTGAAATGTAAGTTTTTAGCCTTATTTTATAGTCATTATTTGCAATGGTAAAAAGTCATATTGGTATATATAATAACACACTAATAAATACAGCTGTTAAATTAGAAGGGTTTAATAATAGGCTGATAAATAAATAGTTTTTGTAAGAAAAAAGCCCCCCTTTTGAAAGTGGTAGCTTTATGTATCCATCCTATGATTGAGTGTATTAACATTGATCAGTATAATGTTCGAATTCGCGGTATGTTTTGTGGATTATAAAAGAATTAATCTTTTATTTTTTTCATGATTCAGTATTGTAATTAAGTAAACAAACTTAATAATTTATATCCAATTAATCCTAAAATAGTGATAGGAATCATCATTAAGAAAGAAGAAATTCGATTAGCATTAGAGCGTTCTAATACAAGAATCAAGATAATCCCGACTATGATTTCGGTATGTCCAACAGGTAACATGTGACTATAGTCTTCAAAATTTAAAAGAATGTGAAGTCCATCCGTTACAAAAACTCCACTAATAAGCGCGCTTCCGAATTTATGAAGTGGATTTGTACTATCTTTCCATAGAAAACCTGCAATTCCAAAGATAGTTCCTCCTATACATGCACATACAATCCATACGGTTATAAAATAAATAGAGTGAGCTACATTTTTAATAACTATTGCATAACCATAGTAGCCTAATACCATGCCGAGTAGTGCAAGGATACCAGAAAGTATAGCTGTACGCTTATAATAACTAAAGCTAGCCACAAAAAAGGATGGAACTAACCAAACGCTTCCTAGATTAGCTAATGAATTCCAATGTCCAGGAAGTATATTTTGCCCCAATTTAGTTAGTATACCCACAATTATCCCTACTATAATCGGGACGAGAAAAATCCTTAAAAACATATTTAACTTTGTGATTTTTAATGTCCTGTCCATAAATTCAATCCTTACATTATTATTTTCTGTAAAGATATAATAGCTTATTACAAAGGAATAATCAATAAAAATTTATCGAAAAACAATAAGTGGTTATTGGGTAACGAATAACATTTTGTTTTTATATAAAATTTATCCCGCTTTAATGGGCAGTAAGCCCCCCACCTCAAAATTCAGCGAAAGCAAAGAAATTAGGTGGGGGATCAACTGCCCATAAAAGTCCGATTGGTTCAACTAATAATCAGTGGGGGATGAAGAAAACCCCCACTGATTAAAGTTTCACTTTATATAAGAGAGAGTGCTTAGAAGTTTACTACTGGGGAAATCTAAAGGACGTATTACAATCAATGTAATTTGTGCTTGTTCAATATGAAGTTAGGGAATGATAAATAAGCCTAAAAGAAAGCAATCTTTTTAACAGCACAAATAATTGCATTTACTCATACAGTACTAGTATGGTACAATATGGTTATTAATGACGGAAAGGAATGATGGGTGGACGATGATTAACTAATCTTATTTTTAAATGTTGAAATTCAATAAATTTCAATTTCTAAAAAATAGGATTAGTCTGCCCAGTTTCCATACAACGGTATTGCTATTTATATTGCGCAATAGCTTATTTGGGTATAAATAATGTAATGACTAATCCTGCCAAATTTATTTGGGAGGATTTTTTTATTCTCCCTTAATGAAAGGAATCGGTATTATGAAAGAATTATTAAAATTAAATGATGTTTATGTTGAAATAAAGGAAAATATGTTGTTAGAGAAATTAAATGTGACAGTAAAACAAGGGGATGTTATCGGATTAATTGGTAAAAACGGTGCTGGTAAATCAACGTTACTACAATTAATAAATCGGAAGATTGAACCTTCAAAAGGTACTGTTGAATGGATGCAAATAAATATGACAACCGCATATGTAGAACAAGAAATAGAATCTTTTATTAGTAACGATGTGATTGCAAAAGAAGCAGAACTTCTTGCGAAATGGGGCGTGCCAACGAACGACTTTCATACTTTAAGTGGTGGTGAAAAGCTGAAAGTAAGATTAGCAAAAGGATTTGCTAAAAATCCTAATGTCTTAATATTAGACGAACCGACAAATCATTTAGATGAGATGAGTACAGAATTTCTCATTAAGCAAATTAAAAATATGAAAGGTACAGTTATCGTCGTATCGCACGATCGATATTTTTTAGATGTTGTCGCGACTAGAATATGGTCAATTGAGGATAAGAAATTAATTGACCATAGCGGTAATTATACAAGTTATATGAAAGCACGTGAGCACAAAAGAATGACGCAGCAGCGTGAATATGAAAAACAACAAAAAAAGATAGAACAAGTAGAAACTCATATAAAAGAATTAAGTTCCTGGTCACAAAAGGCACATGCGCAGTCTACAAGACAAGAAGGAGTTAAAGAATTTTATCGTGTAAAAGCGAAGCGCATGGATGCACAAGTGAAGTCAAAACGAAAACGTCTCGAAAAAGAGCTAGAGAAAACGAAGGTAGAACGTGTGAAAGAGGAGTATTCAGTTGAATTCTCTATTCAAGCGAGTAAAAAAGTAGGGAAACGTTTCATAGAAGTAAAACAATTGCGGAAAGAATTTAATAATCGAACATTATTTGAAAACGTTAATTTTACAATTCAGCATGGTGAGAAGGTTGCGATTGTTGGACCAAACGGTAGCGGGAAAACAACTTTACTGAAGATGATTATGGGAAACGAAACTGCTGAAGGAGAAGTATGGATTTCACCATCAGCAAACATCGGTTATTTAACACAAGAAGTATTTGATTTACCACTTGATAAAACACCAGAAGATTTATTTTATAAAGAGACATTTGAAGAAAGAGGAAAAGTCCAAAATTTAATGAAACATTTAGGGTTTGAATCTTCCCAATGGAAAGAGCCGATTCGATATATGAGTATGGGTGAACGAGTAAAATGTAAGCTAATGGCTTATATTTTAGATGAAAAAGATGTACTTATTTTAGATGAACCTACGAATCACCTTGATCTTCCTTCACGTGAACAGCTTGAAAATACATTAGCTGAGTATAATGGAACACTCGTTATCGTTTCTCACGATCGATATTTTCTGGAGAAAACAACAAATACAAAACTTGTGTTTGTAAACAATACGATACAAAAGCAGCTAGAAGAACCTATTAAAACAAGAGATGAAATTGAAGAGCTACGTTTAACACTAGAAACAGAGAGACAAGAAGTATTAGGGAAATTAAGCTTTTTAACTTCTAAGGACAAAGAATATAAAGCACTGGATGAACGGTTTATGGAACTTACGAAGCAGATTAAGGAGCTTTAATGTAAGTAAGGGGGATTAACATGGGAGAAGAGAGTTTGCCTAAGTTATTTAGAATAGATTGTGGAGATATATATCTGCAAGAGTTTACGATTAAAGATGCAGAGAGTATTTATAACATATCCAATCAACCGGAAATAGAAAAGTTTTTGCCAGACTGGAAATCAACGAAAGAACAAAGGATTAATTGGGTTGTAAATTATGAGATACCAGAAAATAAAGCGTTTTTACATGCAGTGAGAACTACGACTAACATAGATGATCACATATTAAAACTAGGAATATTTAAGAAAACCACAAATGAATTTATTGGATGGTGCTGCACAGGTATGAAAGATGAACTCCCTGCACCGAACAGAGAAATTATGTATGCAGTTTCAAGTGAATATCATAATAATGGTTATGCAACGAAAGCGACTAAAGGGCTGGTTAACTATTTGTTTGAAAAAACGAATGTAGATGTTCTTAACACAATTGCTTTAATTAACAATGTAGCATCAAATAAAGTTATTGAAAAATGCGGGTTTATTTATAAGTGCCAACAGAGGATAGAAAATCAAATATATAATCATTATATATTGAGAAAATCTGAGTGGATAGAAATATAACGTTGAGTAGTAAAAGACCGATAAAGCAATCGGTCTTTTCTCATTTATCCCACTTTAATGGGCAGTAAGACCTCCACCTGAAAATTCAGCGAAAGCAAAGAAGTTAGGTGGGGGATGAAGAAAACCCCCACTGATTAAAGTTTTACTTTATATAATAAAGGTTTCATATACTTTGTATTTCCTGCTACTATACAATTATTATAAGATAGTTATGCGTTAATTTTAGTTTGCAAATAGTTTTATTATCAGTTTTTTTAGAAATCTTACAAGCGTGTAAGATAAATGAAAGACGAATCAATATGAGATGTAAGACAATTCATTTACACTCTGTTATGAGACGTGCAAATGAAGGGAGAATATACATGGAAATTTTACATGCAAAAAGTATTAGTAAAGTATATAAAGGAAAAGTACCTTATAAAGCATTAGTTGATATTGATTTATCAATTCAAGAAGGCGAATTTGTAGGGATTATGGGGCCATCTGGTAGTGGGAAAACAACGTTATTAAATATGGTATCTACTATTGATTCTCCATCATCGGGAGAAATTTTAATTAATGGCACAAATCCTCATCAATTATCATCAGAAGAATTAGCGTTATTCCGCAGAAAACAATTAGGATTTGTTTTTCAATCATTTAATCTTCTTAGCACACTTACTGTAAAAGAAAACATCGTATTACCGATGACTTTAGATGGTGTGTCTGTACAAGAAATGAACAAACGAGTGGAAGAAATTGCAGAGAAATTAAATATTACAGATATATTGAGTAAAAGAACGTTTGAAATATCAGGAGGGCAAGCTCAAAGAACGGCAATCGCACGTGCGATTGTTCATAAGCCACAATTATTACTTGCTGACGAACCAACAGGGAATTTAGACTCTAAATCTTCAAATGATGTAATGGAGATGCTTGATACTCTTAATAAAGAAGAAAAAGCAACGATGATGTTAGTTACACATGATCCGTATGCTGCGAGTTTTTGCAGTAGAGTAATATTTATTAAAGATGGTCAACTATATAACGAAATTTATTGTGGTGAAAGCAGACAAGCCTTTTATCAAAAGATTATGGATGTTCTTTCTTTGTTAGGAGGGAAAAGGCATGACTTTTCGTCAGTTCGCATTTAATAATATTTTTCGTAATAAGCGTACATATGCTGCCCATTTTTTAAGTAGTACATTTTCTATTATGATTTTCTTTACATATGCCCTTTTATTATTTCATCCTGATTTACAAGGGGAGTTAAAATCAACAAGTGCAACAATAAGTGCATATGGTAAGATGGGATTTATAATTTCGCAAGGTTTGATTTTTGTATTTTCATTTTTCTTTATTTTATATTCAGTTAGTTCGTTTTTAAAAACACGTAAGAAAGAATTTGGCATTTTAATGATGCAAGGTATGTCGATGAGACAGCTTAAGAAGTTATTGTTAATTGAAAATATGTTAATTGGACTTGGTTCAATTTGTATAGGGATTTTCATTGGACTCATATTTTCTAAACTAGTCTTATTGATAAGCGCAAGTGTATTAATGATTAATAATGGTTTGCCTTTTTACACACCAGTGAAGGCTGTAGTATTAACAGTTATCACTTTTCTTTTCTTATTTTTAATTGTTTCACTATTTACATTTAAAATGGTAAAAATAACGGAACTTGTGGAACTTATTCGAGCAGAGGAAAAGCCAAAACCTGAGCCGAAATCTTCAATTTTATTATCACTGCTTTCTTTAATTAGTATAGGATATGGATATTTCTCAGTATTTCGCTTCATTTCAAGTTCCAGTTTTACTACGCTCGGAATGGGTGTCCTACTAGTAATTATAGGAACATACTTTTTATATACACAGTGTAGCGTGTATATATTACATCTTGTTAAAAGGAGAGAATCTTTCTTTTTAAAGAGAACGAATATATTAACGTTTTCTGAATTAATTTACCGTATGAAAGATAATGCAACGATGTTTTTTATAGTTTCTATTGTTTCAGCAGTTGCATTTACAGCGATTGGTACAACAGCTGCAATTGGAAGTAAAGATTTGGTAAGGATGACAAATCCGTATACATTTTTATATGGGGATTTTGAAAACGAAAAAGCATTAAATAAAAATATTTCTATTATAAAAAAACACCTTTCTGATGCTAATATTCCGTATCGAATGGCTTCAGCTTCGTATATATACACAGAAAGTAATGTAATTGTAATGAAGTTAAGTGAATATAACGATCTTGCTAAAGCACTCGGGTATCAACAAGAAACGATTGGAAATGAAGATGAAATCTTATTAATTCCTGGAATCGTATCACAAAAACAAGAATTTAAAAGTGGCAACTATAAAAAAAATATAGAAGTCATTCAAGGTGAATGGACAAAGACATTTCATGTGAAAAAAGCTGTAGAAAATTTAGTTTTACCACATGATACAAGAAGTATATATATCGCTGTTCAGGATCATGTATATGATGAAATACCTATTACTAGTGACCCAGATAATCTTGATATTCCATATCGTACTTACGGATTTGTTGTAGACGATTGGATAAAAACGAAGAGAATTTCAAACGAATTAATTAGTACATTCGCGAAAGAAGAAGGTAGTTTTCAATTTCGAGCTTTAACTATAGATTTGTTAAGTGCGAAGCAAACGAATGGGCTATTACTTATGGCAAGTGTTTTAGTCGGAATCGTCTTCTTTACATTCGCTGCTAGTTTTATTTATTTCCGATTATATACGGATTTGGATCGTGATCAACAGCAATATAAAATGATTTCGAAAATGGGATTAAGTAAACGAGAGCTAAAGAAAGTTGTAACGAGACAGTTATTATTAATGTTCTTCTTACCAATTATCATTGCGGTGATACATACTGTAGTTGCTTATATGGCATTACAACAATTAGTCGATTTTTCTATTATGAATAGTTCTATCGTAATTTTAATTTCATTTATTTGTATACAAGTTTTATATTTCTTTATAACCCGTTGGCGTTACCTGCAAAAGCTTTATAAAGTTATGGATGAATAGAGTTTATTAGCTTGTAAGACTATATGAAAGTATGTGAAAAAATCAACTGTATGATGAAAGGAAACGCGATGAAAAGAACTTTAACTATTTTTATGTTAACGATACTACTATTAATAAGTTTTAGTGCATGTTCTAAAAAGGAGAATCTATTTCCTGCAAACGGTATATTAATCATTGGAGATGAAAATAAAATTTCACCAATTATTAATCGTTATCAGGAGATTACGAAAGCAAATGAAGTGTTTTCTGTGAAAACAGGTATTTATGGAAACGGACAGGTATTAATTTTAAATGAGTCTACAGCACTAGCACTGATTAAAGAAAAAGCTTTTCGTAAACGAGATAATGGTTCCAATTATATTTTAGATACGTTACCAAAATTCCCAAAAGAAGGATCACTATTGTTTACAAATGAAGACGAAAAGACTATGAAAAGTATTAAAATAGAAGGAAACGAGATTCCTGTTATATACGATAGTGACACTTGGATAGGTAACACTCGTAAATATCCAACGCAATCGTATGTGATTGTAGCAAAAAATAGCGTATATAAGGAAATAAAAGCAAATGAAACAAAAATGAATCTTCTTCAATTTAAAAAATCTATAGGTGACGAAAAACCTAAAATGTCGACAGATAATTCATTGGTTAATGAAGAAATCAAAGTAAAAAAGCTAATTAAAGGTTTGGAAGGAGAAGTAGCTTTTCAGTTTGTAACGATTGGAGAAAAATCTTAAAAAAGAGTTCGAGCTTGATAGAAAATTTATCAAGCTCGAACTCTTTTTAGTTCATAGACCATTCATATAAAAAAGATTACATTACTTCATTTAATCGACTCTCGTTTGTTTCTTCAATCGCATTTGAATTTTGAACTGAATTATTCTGAGCTTCTTTTTCTTTACGAACTTTTTGTAGCATTTCAAGAATGATCCATAAAGGAACACCTTTATCCTTTAACATCTTCCATAAATCTAATTCATTAAATTTATGTTCAGGCTGTTTCATTTCTTTTTCAGATGAACGAATATCGAACTTGATAGGATCATTTACTTTCTTACTTTCAAGTTTAGTAGAAGAGATAGTATTATGCTCAAGAGTAGATGGAGTTATTTTAGTAGGTTGAGATAATGTATGAATATTTGATCCGATTTGCATGCTTTTTCCTCCTTTTCAAGCAATGAGATTAGTTTTCTTATGGTTTTTAAATCTTTTTAACATGAGGAAACTATATTTAATTATAAATTCAAATAAACAGATTTACAAGTTGTATTGTAAAAAGTAAATGTTTATTTGAATTAATATTTATCAACATCTGTATATGTTTTCTATATATACAACGTATATAAAATACTTTACATTATGTTTAAGTTATTAAAGCATGCTGTATGGTAAAAAATGTAAACGTTTTATTAGGGGGAGAAAGTATGGGGAAGTTATTTTTTAAAATATGTTTTTTTGCATTAGTGGCTGTTTGTTCATTGGTAGCGAAAATAACATATGCTGAAGAGAGACAACAAAATAATTATCCGATCATATTAGTGAATGGATTTGCTGGATGGGGTAGAGAAGAAATGCTTGGCGTAAAATATTGGGGTGGTGTTCATGATATACAGGAAGATTTGAAACGCAATGGTTATACAGTTCATACCGCAGCTGTTGGGCCAGTTTCAAGTAACTGGGATCGTGCATGTGAATTATATGCCCAAATTAACGGTGGAACAGTAGACTACGGTGCCGCACATGCTGAGAAACATGGACATAATCGTTTTGGCAGAACTTATAGTGGTTTTGCGCCGAATTGGAGTGAAACAAATAAAGTTCATTTAGTTGGGCATAGCATGGGTGGACAAACGATTAGAACATTAGTACAGCTATTAAAAGAAGGCAGTTTTGAAGAAAAAAATCATGTAAAAAATTACCCGAACACCAAAATATCACCACTATTTGAGGGCGAGAAATCATACATTCATAGTGTTACAACATTAGCAACCCCTCACAATGGCACAACACTTGCGGATGGTAGTCTTCTACTACCGTTCGTAAAAGATTTCCTCATTACAGCTGCTAGTTTTGGAGGAAACAATAATTTATCTTTATATGATTTCAAATTGGATCAATGGGGTATAAAGAAGAATACTGGAGAGTCTTTTTTCCAATATACTGATCGCATCCTAAATAGTTCACTTTGGAAAAATACAAAGGATATAAGTCAATGGGATTTAAGTACAGATGGCGCAAAGGAGCTCAATAATTGGGTAAAGACGCAATCAGATGTTTATTACTTATCTTATAGTGGACATGCATCACAAGCGGCACCTATAACAGGTTTACATTTGCCTCATATAACGATGAATAAAGTGTTAATGGGGAATGCATTTTTCTTAGGTTCCTATGCAAGATATGAAGAAAATCGTCCATTAATTGATACTACTTGGTGGCAAAATGACGGTGTAGTAAATACAAACTCTATGATTGCACCGTCTTCTAATACTACTGTAAATAGTAATGAGTCTTTACAGATTGGAAAATGGAATCATATCGAAATGAAAGCAAATTGGGACCATCTCGACATGGTGGGATTAAGTGTTTCAGACACGTTAGGTTTTTCTAACATTCAAGAGTTTTATAGAACAATTGCAGAAAAACTATTAAGATTACCGAAATAGGTAATAATAAAGCGCTCTCGATGGAATTCGAGAGCGCTTTATATTATATTGAAAGAGGGATTTGGTAGAAAAAACTGGGGGGATATTATGAAAATTCAAGTTGTATTATCAGGATATGGAACAGTTGGCAGAGAGTTTATAAAATTATTAAACGAAAAATATTCATATATATATGAAACATATGGAATTCGATTAGTTGTAAGTGGGGTATTAGGAAGGAATGTTGCAATATATAATGGGGATGGATTGTCCCTTCACGATTTATTGAAATATGGTAGCGGTAGTGCCGCAATTGAAAAATATATAGAGTATCATCCGAAGGAACGTGCAACAAATGGGATAAATGGGACTGTATTAGTAGAATCAACTGTTACAAACCTTAAAGATGGAAATCCAGGAAAACAATATATAAAACAAGCGATTGAGAAACATATGGATATAGTTGCAATTTCAAAAGGCGCACTCGTTACAAACTGGAAAGAAATAAATGAAGCAGCAAGAATCGAAAATGTACGAATTCGATACAGTGGTGCAACTGCTGCGGCATTACCGACACTCGATATTGGTCAATTTAGTTTAGCCGGTTGCCATATTGAAAAAGTAGAAGGAATATTAAACGGGACTACAAATTATATTCTTTCGAAAATGAATGAGGAAGATATTACGTTTGAAGAAGCACTGGAAGAAGCGCAAAGTAAAGGAATTGCTGAAACGAATCCAATATTAGATGTAAGTGGTTCTGATAGTGCGTGTAAATTGTTACTTTTGACAAATAGTTTAATGGGAGTAGAGAATACACTTACAGATATACATATAAGAGGAATCGAGAACGTTACAAAAGAACAAATTCGAAATGCTAAGGAACAACATAAAATTATTAAATTAATAGCATCAGCTTATAAAGGTACAAAAGGTAATGTGAATCTAAGTGTTGAACCGTACGAATTAGATAAAAATCACCCGTTATCAAAAGTAAATGGGACGGAAAAAGGGATTACGTTCTTTACAGATACGATGGGGCAAGTTACTACAATTGGTGGTGCTTCTAATCCACGTGGAGCCGCAGCAGCAGCTTTAAAGGATGTTATAAACTTATATCGAAAAGATTTGTCCTAACTGGTGAAGTCTAATAATCAGTGGGGATGAATATTCTCACTGATTAAAGTTTCATTTTATAAGACCGTACCGCCCTTAATAAAAAATACATATGTAGTGGACCTTTTGAGAATGAAATAAATATGCAAAAATAATTGCAGGGGGTAAGGATTTGTTTAAAGATTTTAAAGTTGTCAAAGACCGTCCCGTTTATATTCAACTGAAAGATTATTTAAAAAAGATGATTATGAAAGGGCATTTGCTCGGAGACCAAAAAATACCTTCAACAAGGGAACTAAGTGAATTACTTAGTGTAAGCAGAAATACTGTACTTGCTGCTTATGCAGATTTAGAACAAGAAGGACTTATTTATGCAGTTAAAGGAAAAGGAAATTTTGTTGCGAAGGTTGATATTTCAAACACTTCGTCTGTTGAAATAGATTGGAAAAATAAACTTAATACAGTTACCTTATTAGCGGATGAATTAGATTTAATGAAACATGGTGTCCGCTGGGAAAAAGGAATGATTGTTTTTAATAGCATTGCTCCGGACGAAAAGCTATTTGATGTGGAAAATTTCAAAAGAGCTTTTCTTACTCGTATGTCCATTGAAGGTGATGTCGTATTAAACTACGGCTACGCTAAAGGTTATAGACCGTTAATGAATTATCTACTTCATTATATGGAAATGAAAGGTGTAGATATTTCGAACAAAGATATTTTAATTACAAATGGATTTACAGAAGGATTAGATATTGTACTATCCTCGTTATCCAAAAAATCGGGGCGGGTTATTTGTGAGAATCCGACTCATCATGCTGCTTTGAAGCTTTTCCGCTTACATGGTCTTGAGGTTCATGGAATTAATATGAATGAAGATGGCATCGATACGAACGAAGTAGAAAAAAGTTTGCGTGAAAAGGATTTTGATTTCGCGTATTTAATTCCTTCTTATCATAATCCAACTGGTATTGTTACGAGTTCAGAGAAAAGAACGGAATTGATGAGCTTATTTTCAAAATATAAAATTCCTATTATAGAAGATGGATTTAATGAAGAACTACGTTATTCAGGATCACATTTAGCACCATTATTAACTTTTGCTGGCGCTGGTAATAATGTGATTTATATTAGTAGCTTTTCGAAGGTACTTTTCCCTGGTTTACGTGTAGGCTGGATTATTGCAGATAAAGAACTAATTCATCATTTAGAAAGTGTAAAAAGAGCAAGAACGATTCACACATCTACTTTAGATCAAGCTGTTCTATTTCAATATTTACATGAAGGATATTTTGAAAAATATTTAAAAAAGGCAAGATCAGTTTATAAGAAAAAATATGAGTTAGCTGTTGGGGCATGTAACGAGTACATTCCGTTTCAAAGAATGACCGGTGATGGTGGCCTCCATTTATTTATAGAGTTAGAAGAAAAAATTCATGCCCGTAGGCTTTTGCAAAAGTGTTATGAGCAAGGGGTTACATTTTCTCCTGGAGATGTATTTTATTCTGATGGAAGAGGAGCGAACACTTTTCGATTAGGATTTTCACGTCTGAAAGAAGAAGACATAGTTCGGGGAATCAAAATAATTGGTGATACAATAAAAAATGAAATTTGGAGTTGAGGAAATGAGAATTGGCGTTATTATGGGTGGAGTATCTTCTGAAAAACAAGTATCAATTATGACTGGAAATGAAATGATTGCACATTTAGATAAAAGTAAGTATGACATAGTTCCAATTACGTTAAACGAAAAAATGGATTTAATCGAAAAAGCGAAAGACATTGATTTTGCGCTGCTCGCATTACACGGAAAATACGGAGAAGACGGGACTGTTCAAGGAACGCTTGAAAGTTTAGGTATTCCTTATAGCGGGAGCAATATGTTATCTAGCGGTATATGTATGGACAAAAATATTTCGAAAAAGATTTTACGTTATGAAGGAATAGAAACACCAGATTGGATTGAACTTACAAAAATGGAGGATCTAAATCTTGATGAGTTAGATAAGTTAGGATTTCCGTTAGTTGTAAAACCAAACTCTGGTGGATCAAGTGTTGGAGTAAAGATTGTCTATAATAAAGACGAATTAATTTCAATGCTGGAAACTGTGTTTGAATGGGATTCTGAAGTAGTAATAGAGAAGTATATAAAAGGTGACGAGATTACATGTTCCATTTTTGATGGAAAACAGTTACCCATCATTTCAATTCGACACGCGGCGGAGTTCTTTGATTACAATGCGAAATATGATGATGCTGGTACTATTGAAGAAGTTATTGAACTTCCAGTTGAATTAAAAGAACGTGTAAACAAAGCGTCATTGGCTTGCTATAAAGCATTAAAATGTAGTGTTTATGCAAGGGTTGATATGATGGTGAAAGACGGTATTCCATATGTAATGGAGGTTAATACATTACCAGGGATGACACAAGCAAGTTTACTACCAAAAAGTGCAGATGCTGCGGGAATTCATTATAGCAAACTATTAGATATGATTATTGAAACTTCATTAAGAGTAAGGGAAGAAGAAGGGTTTTAAGTAGCATTATCATGAATACTTTTGACAGTAACATGAATTGTGTTATGATGAATACAATACGAAAATTAAATATTTATCCACTAGGGGGGCCTATTATAGGCTGAGATCAAATGGGAATTTGAGACTCTTAGTACCTGATCTGGTTAATGCCAGCGTAGGGAAGTGGAAAAGACATTGCTATTTCATGTATAAATATTGTCAATTTCACTTTCTTTACGTCTGTAAAGGAAGTTTTTTTATTTTAAAGCGTTAATAGCTGTGGATAAATACTTATATTAAATGAATTATTGGAGGAATTTAAATGACTTTTTCACAATCATTGCGTAAAGAAGTAGATTCAATTTGGGAAGCAAGTTTTCATCATCCTTTTGTAAAAAAACTTGGTGAAGGAACGTTAGATTTAGCTAGTTTTCGCTATTACGTGCTTCAAGATTCCTATTATTTAAGTCACTTTGCTAGAGTACAAACATTAGGAGCTGCAAAAGCACTGGAATTAGAAACGACAGCTCGTATGGCACATCATGCTCAAAATACATATGAGGCGGAATTATCTTTACATGAAAATTTCGCGAAGAAACTAGGGATCACACAAGAAGAAAAAGATAATTTTATCCCCGCTCCAACTGCATACGCATATACTTCACATATGTATCGTGCTGCGTATGAAGGACATTTAGGCGATATCATTGCAGCGATTTTACCTTGCTATTGGCTGTATTATGAAATTGGTGAGCGTTTAAAAGAGTGTCAGCCAGAAGAGCCAATTTATAACGAATGGATTTCTGCTTATGGATCCGATTGGTTCCGAACATTAGTTGAAGAGCAAATTACAAGGTTAGATACTATCGCTGAAAAAGTAACAGAGGCAGACCGTAAGCGTATGAAGCAGCATTTTATTATTAGCAGTCAATATGAATATTCATTTTGGGAAATGGCTTATACTTTAGAAAAGTGGCCAGTGAATATAGAAGTAAAAGATGTAATTGGATAAAGAATAGAAGCAATGTTATAAGTTCTATTTATAAAAATGAGCCCATAGTAAAAATAGGTACATAAACAAGGTGCATCATCTAGTGATGGGTCATACTTTGTTGGTGTATGAATTGAATTTAGTTTATAGCGTTATTTCTACTTAGATGTAACGAACAGAATTATAGGAAACCATCGATGAGGTTGTATTTTATAAATGGAGGTTATGAAAATGAATCAGTTTCAACAAGAACTACAAACGTTAAGTCTTAATGATTACCGGTCTGGAGATATTGTGTATTGGGACCCGCAAAACCAATATCCATATTATTATATTGAAGATGCTGCTCGTCGCTGTGGTGGTTGTGGTCGTTGCGGAGGTTGTGGCGGTCGCTGTGGTGGATTTCGTTGTGGTGGATTCCGTTGTATTGGTTGCTTCGGTTGTTTTGGTTGTGGAGGCTGTGGCGGTTGTGGTGGTTGTGGAAGTTGTGGTGGTTGCTCTAATTGTTTTAATGGTACTTCTGATACTACTGGTACTATTATAACATATGAATATTAACTACATTTATTAATTAAAAAACATTAGATTCATACATGTACATGCCGACAAAGAATATAGCCATCGCTAATGGGTATATTCAATTATTCAAGTGAAAGAGTAACAATAAGATATATAGGTATAAATCCAGATGAGATAGATAAAGCAATGACTAGTTGTAAAATCTAATCATTGCTTTTTTCTTATGGTTTTACCATCAAATGTCTGTCTAATTTAAGGATTGATAGGCACTACCGAGGGAAATTACCGTAGCTACCGCATGGGCAGTCTATTTAGCCATATTTAATTTTAATATGGTATTGTATAAGGTTCCATATACGATAAAAATGATTAATACAAATGAAATTAATGGAGGAGATTATTATAAAAATTTAAAGGGGAATGGATATGTGTACTTATTGGGGAAACGCAGTTAAAGAGCTCTTTAAGAAACAAGAACTGGAACGAAATAAAAGAGCGGCTAGCAAAAGCTAACTGCTCAGTACAGGGAGATACAGGGAAATCTACTTGTATTGAGATTTGGCACACAGCCTATATACAGTATTGACGGAATATTTATTTTAAATCCAATTTACTTAAAGTAAACATCTCGACAGTTAAGATGGCTGCGCCTACTGCAGAACCTAGCCAGTCTCTCCAGCCTAATGTATTTAAAGGTGTATCTGTTAAATCCATAATTAAGAAGATAGCGAACATTAATATAACGAATGCTAAGCATCCCCAAAATGTTTGCAAATATTAAATCATCTTATTTCAGAACTTGTTCATATAAATCATTCTTACTACTACCTTTTATTTTTATAAAAAAATTATCGCATGTATAAAAATTGAAAGTACAGAATATGCAATATTGCATATTGGGACTCAAAATAATAATCCATTCATAATTATATAGATTGAACGGATGAGAACCGTATCGTATGAATCAATTGTCATTTTTCGAAGATATCGATGAAAAGGAGATGCGTCGACTTGTGGTGAAAGAGCTTAAAAACTACATAGCATTGTACATCCAGATGAAAAAATCAAGAAGAACAGGCTCAAGCTGAGGGCATTGTTCTTTTTCCTAAAATGAAGGGTGACTTTTAAACAAATTGAACGGACGTCACAGAATGCACTTGATCAAGAGTAGAGACAGATTATTGAGTTGAAATATTTAGGGAATAGGAAAGTGAAAGATTCCTACATTTATAACGAATTGATGATGAGACGTGATAATTTTTATGAGAATAAAAAATAGCATAGTTGTTACAAAACCTATATCATTACCAATAGAAAACCTTGAAAGGCAAGCTAATCAAGGTCTCTAAATTTTTAAAAATATCTAATAAAGTATTCACGACTACATTATTTACTACTAAATCGGTTAGCGATGGTGCAATTTTCACTGCCTCCTCAATATCCAAATCTGCGAATCTGTTATAGTATATTCCAAAACCATCTTTACCCTGTAGATAGATCAAAGCACCACCTCCTTCATTATCACCAATTGCGAGTGAATTCGGGAGATATTTCTGCACGTCATAAGTTTCATTCATTTCAATGCATCCCGAAGCTCCCCAAATTCGAATTTAAATTTGGTCGTTAACTTTAATTTCAATGTCTGAAGCTAGCTGAATTATTTCTATATATTCTGTAGGTACATCTATTGCTGAAAAATCCTGAAGCGCTTTAACTTCTTCTTTCGAAGGAGATTTTTTGGCATCAATTCTATACACACTACTGATATTATCTAACCTGTTCATTAATTATCACCCCTTTCATATTTAAGTCCTAGTTTATCTAGCATCTTGTATTGTTGTTCAAGAACTTGGCTAGTAGTATCCTCTTCCAGTTGCTTTTAATAGTAAATTATTGGAGCGATTAGAAAAAGAATCTCTACAAACTATTGAGGATGGTGTAACATGTCTACATTTCATGTTAGATATGAATTATGAAAAAATAAACAATATGGATCGAGTACAAGTAGGTCATTTGTTCCATTATCGCGGTCTTCTATTTGTTTTGCTGATTGTGTTTGTTTAACAGGGGTTTTAATAGGAGCAATTTCATTTGGAGGATTAATGTTATCTATATGTTCAATTACATAATGGTTGATATTTGTAAGAAGAGCATCGACTTAAGGTGTTCTTTTTTAGTTTTATTGTATTGAAATAAAGATTTTAGGGGTGCTGTATAAGCGATTAAATGATGTTCTTGATGAAAAAGATGCACTTCGAAAAGAGTTAAGCGCAGTATCGAAACTGTACGGAGAATTAAAAGATATAAAAGAAAAACTAGCGCAAGGTCTCATCGAAGAAACAAAAGCACGCTTTGAAGCGGAAGATGCATTTGAAACCATGAAACAATAATCGCAAGCTCGCGAGGAAGATCACAATTCATTACTAAACGAATTTAATGCGATTACGGAAAAGAATCATGAACTAGCGAATGATCTTCGAAAAATGCATATCAATGTACGTGCTGCAGAAGAAACAACTGCGAAAGAACGTGCACACCGTATTGAGTTACAAGGTAGATCACAAGCGCTCGGTATAGCGCTTAAAGCAGTCTTGTAGGTGGATGGTATGAAGCTGACAAAAGAAGAACGAAAAGAGCTCACATACCAAATTGGTGACATTATCGAACAGAAATGTAGACGTTGTTATTACAATCGTACATCAAACGAATGCTTCAGCATCAATGAGTGTAAAGCATGCCCGACTGGTGAAGAATTACGCCGGTTGGGTATGTATTTAGATACACAACCGAAAAAGAACGGTGGACGAAGAATGGAAAAGTCGAGTGGGTTAACGCCTGAGGTTGTCAGGAAGTTAAATATACAAGGTATACCGGATCAGGATATTGGTATTATGTATGATCTTAGCCCCTCGTATGTCGGGAAAAAGAAAAAACAATGGAAACGAGCGGGTATTTGGAAAGGGCCAACTGATATGAGATAAATCAAAAAAGGCTAGGATTTCTCCTAGCACTCAAGCATAAGTCGTATGGAAAGTAAAAAAATTGCACTTTTAATATATAACAAAATAGTGAATGCGGAAATAGAACAAAGTGAAATGGACAAGTGAAAAATTAGATAACGGAATTTTCATTAAAGCATTATTTAATTGAAAAGAGCACCAACAGAAAGTGTGGTGCTCTTGGACCAAGAACTATATTTTGTATTTTTTTAAGTCTATATAAGTATATGGACTTTGCAAATAAATAGTGAATTCATTTTTACTCAAATTTATATTTAAATAGAGAATCCCTAGGATTAGGGGCTAGGGGTTCAAGTCTTGGTAAATTTCACGCGACATTATAAAAAGAAAAGAACCCTCTATATAAAGAGTTCTTCTGGTGATTTAATCTATTAATTGCACTCGTGGTAATATTCATTACATGAATCGTTATTATCGTTACAGCAGATACAAAATGTTTTTTGAATAAATAAACTAACTACACTAGCAGGACCTTCCTGCTTTGTAAAAGTAAGACTTTGAAAATCTTCAACTTGAAATATTTTTGTTTGAACGGGTTGTAATGTAGTAGTAATTGGTACGCTAGATCTTCTTGTTAGAATGGTTACTTGAACGGGGGCACTCATACCAACAACAAATAACTGAATTAATGTTTTATTGTGATTGTTGGTGAAATCTTCAAATACTGTTTGTGGAGTGGTATCTAAGAGGTCGATAGATGTAGGTATATTTCCATTTAAATTTTCTCCTGAACCACCAATTGTATGAGTCTCAACAAAACAGTTATTTTTTTGATGATCCGAATGCGCTTGGTTTTTATAATACTTTTTACCATCTTTATAAAAGTAATCAGCCATATGAAATTAAAGCTCCCTTCTTTTAGATGTCTATATAGTCTATTTAATAAAGCGAAGTAGTGCTTGTACAGCATAATAAAATCCGCTCTCAGATAAAAAATAATATTGAAAAAGAATACCACTTAATATCGTATGTATGCCCCTGAGGGGTGTGCGGATTTAATATGAATAGTTATTGGAATAAAATGGAGAGTAACAAATGGCTTATTAATGAATATATAGTGAGTGGAGTCATGGATGAGGGGCCAGATTATGATGATTCCTAATATAAAAAGAGAGCCAGATGACTCTCTTTAATAGTTGTTGGATTCGTCAGGAAAAAGGAAATTTTCAAGCGTATTAATGTGTTAAAAATTTTGTGAACATGAAGTGCAAGGTCCACCAGTAGGTTGAAATACAACATTGTCAACAAAAGCTGTTGCGCCTTCTCCACCTGTAGCTAAGTTTTGGAAACTAATACATGCTGTAGTTACATCAGCAGGTATACACACAACAAGGGTATAATGTTGGAAGCCAGCTTGTTGTTGATTTGCAACAGGTACAATGTGCGGAATGTTTAATGGTCCAAGTGTTGTAGGGTTAGGAGGACATCCTTGACCAAGTTCTGGAAACGATACAGAAGCAACAAGGAGTGCTCCGTCTCTTATATCCCCAGCAAAAGAAAGGGTAAAGCAACAACCTTCGCCCACATCAACAGATTGGGTCATAATTCCTCCAGGTCCAATAGTAACAGCTAAAGCACTCAAGGTTCCATTTGGAAGAAAACGACCGCTGTGCGCATTTGGAAATCCTACTTCTGAAACATTTCCCGTTACAATCCATCCTGGAACTGGAGTACCTGGTGTTGCAGGTTCATCAAATCCAGGGTTATCAAGAACATTCGTACATGGGCAACATGCCGTAGCAGCTGGTCCCGTAGGTCCTGTAACTCCTGTAGCCCCGGTTGGTCCAGTCGGCCCAGTTGGTCCAGTCGGCCCGGTTGGTCCAACTTGAGGTGGGGGTACAGGGGGGAGAAAACACTCACATGGAATATGAAATTTCTTTTTAAATTCACTCATTTTTACACCATCCTTATCATTCACCCACATACACACTACAACTTATGAATTGGTTAACAAACAAGTATAAGAAAAAGGCCCTTGAAAATTAAAATAAATAAAAAAATAAGCCCTTATGTCACAAATATAAACCCATTCCATAATATATAAGGAGCATGGGTTCACTTCAAAAAGCTTTTAATATATAAGGGAGTCCGCTTCCTAAATCAATATCGTTAAACCTGTTGCTTCTGTTGGTAAAGTGAATGTCGAAGAATAGATAGGAGTGTTGAATCAATTAAACTGGATTCAACAGCAACTCCATGTAAAACAATATTTTTTTCATTCATACCTTTACCTTCTATGATTGCTCGCCATAGGAGGTAAAGGTTGCAAAAAGCAAATCATGAAGTTGGAAAGCGTTTATATAAAAGTGCAAGGATTGTTAAGAGGGATTAAAGAATGTATCGAAGTGGATGGAAAATACAAGAAGAATTATCCAATCATTGTGGTTGGATAATATACGATGGTGAATGGGTTGAAGTGGACAAGCAGTTTTATTTTATCAATTAAACAAAAATTTCAATTGATAAGTATTAAAAAACCAAAAAAGAGCACTAAATAAAGTGCTCTCGTGACGAGATTCATTTTGTAACGACTATTTTATAGAGAAAGGAACGCAGAATATTATATGTGCGTACAGTCAATTGAGTTCGTTTTTTACAAATAAAGAGTAGCTAGCAAAAGCTAACTGCTCGGCTCTCGACCAAGAAAGCTAAAGTGGGAAGAACTTAAAGCTGACTTTATAAAGTCTTATATAGTATCGGGAAAATTTAGATTTTTATTCGTGTAAAACATAAAAAGAGCCGCTAACAAAAGTTAGCCGCTAAACCCTCGGGTATGAAGGGAATTTAGAAACTGTATTTTTATTATTAACGGAATGTTGAGTTTTATTCGGTTGAGCCTAAAAAAGAACTATATATTAGTGTCCTACAGACCTAGTCTCTTATAGTAACAGTTACTGGCGTTATGTGTAAGAATTACACGTTTATCTTGAAAATAATGATTATTCATTCACATGTAAATTCACAATTAAAGCACAATCGCATCAATACGCTCACAGTTAATTACAGTGATATCTCCGCTTCCATCTATAAATGTAGCAAGGCCGGATCTATTATGGAATCCTACAAATATAGAAGCTTTTAATATTGTGCCGTTAACTAACAGCTGTTTTATTTTTTTCCTAAGTAAAATGTTTCTAAAAGATAGCAAATATTTTTAGAACTCTCTTTTGGGGTTGAGATAAAAGAAATTCGGTTATTTGGAAGAGATGTTAGATTAGGATTGAATACTTTGGGAGTAATAGCATAGTTGATGAAAACTGACATTTTTCCGGCTCCTCTATTTTATAATTTATATTTAAATATGCTGTATGAAATAGGGCTTTTTTCAAAGCCCCATCTTTACTCTACTCAGCTTCAATTCTAAGCGCTTGAATATCACGGCAGTCCAAAACAATTATAGAGCCAGGTTCTGTTGTGTTATCTACAAATGTTACACAAAAATTATCTGGATTAAAGTTAGTGAAAATAAGATCCTCTAGTGTTGTTCCTGTAAGGAAAACATCTACTTCAGTACCTAACTGTAATCTTTCTAATTGTTCACATACACATTTTGTATGCTCAGCCATATAAAAACCTCCTTTCCTCGATTTACTATTAATATATGTATAAATTAAATAGAACGATTGGAGTAATAGCTTAATAATACTAATTATTTTGCTAGTTAATATGTTTATAAAATAACCCTATGAATAGAAAGCGAGGTTTTGAAAATAGAAGATAACGTAAAGCTTTTAGGTGATGATGGGATGTTAGGGATGGAATACAAGGAAAGAACGATTCGTGTATACAACACAGAAGGAAATGTGATGGAGTTACTTTCAACAAAGGAACAGGTGCAAGAGGCTATCGATTATTTAAAAGAATGCCAAAAAGAAATGAAGTAATATCCTAAAGAGTAATCAGATCGAACGGAGGGGAACCGTATCGTATGAATCAATTGTCATTTTTTGAAGACATCGATGAAAAGGAGATGCGAAGACTTGTGGTGAAGGAGCTGAAAAACTACAAAGCATTGTGCGTCCGGATGAAAAATCAAGAAGAGCAGGCTCAAGCGGGGGGGATTGTTCTTTTTCCTAAAATGAAAGGTGACGATAAGAATCATGAGATACGCTTTAAACAAATTGAACGGACGTTACAGAATGCACTTGATAAAGATCAGCGACAGATTATTGAGTTGAAATATTTAGGGAATGAGAAAGTGAAAGATTCCTATGTATATAACGAGCTGATGATGAGACGCGATAATTTTTATGAGAATAAAAAAGTAGCTATCCGTTTGATAGCTACTGCTTTAGGGATTATATGAACGTGATTTTTCGCTCTGCCTTTTGGTAGGGCTTATTTGTTTAGGGGAAATAGTTATGTTTATCTTTTTAACAAAATTAAGATAGTATTTGGATTTTTAGCGAAATAAAACCAAAATTTGATTTGGTCCCGTACGCTTCATTACTCTGTATCCACTATCTGCTGCTGTAGCAATTCCGGAATTGTTAGGACGACAATATTCATTTACTTGACAGGTGCCATCATCTCTCACTAAAATCTTACCAATTAGTCCTACAGGTACCCATTCAGCACGTTTTTTCCTTGGGATATACTCACGTTTTGGATCCCATTCTGGATTTATAACGGGTTGTATTTCTGAATGTTCAGGGATAATTTCATTCCCTTTTCGATCTTTTCTAGGTGGGATTGTCATTTCGTGATATGTTCGGCGGCCCCAGGCATCCAGAACATAACGACCATGCCAACTTAATTCTGCGCTATTTCCAAGTAAACTAGGAGTTGCACTGCTTATTCCTAAGATGAAGTCATCTGAAGACGTAGCGATTTTTATTTTATCTTCTTCTAACGTGACAAAGTAACCCACATCTATACTATTTCCATCGATTGTTTCGAACATCTCGGCAAAATCTGCTCCACCTGTGTTATAAGTAGTGCCGTCAATATACATCTCCCCATCACTTGCCAACCATTTGGCTCCTAAGCCTCTTAATATATTCGTTGTGCCGTTTCCGATAAACCATGAATTGGCTTCTGTTGCATCACCAAAGCGTCCCATTATATGGGCGTTTTGAAATCCTGCAGTGGTAGTGCCTTCACCTTCGGCATGAGAGATATCTCCGCTGGCTGTTGTTCTAAATCCTTCAGCATGAGCGACTTCTCCACTAGCTGTTGTATCTGATCCTTCCGCGTGGGAAAAATGCCCACTAGCCGTTGTAGTACTTCCTTCCGCGTGGGAAAAATTACCGCTAGCTGTTGTGCTACTTCCTTCTGCGTGAGAAAAATCCCCAATAGCTGTTGTAGCAACTCCTTCGGCATGGGAAACAGCTCCGCTTGCAGTTGTATTAAATCCTTCCGCATGGGAGGCAAATTCACTTGCTATGGTGCCAGCGCCTTCGGCATGGGAGCTATCACCACTTGCTAGGTTGGGAGTAGGGTTCCCGAAAAATGGATCCACACCGCCACCCTCTGCGTGAGAAGCTCTACCACTAGCAGTGTTACCTTCGCCTTCTGCATGAGACGCATCACCGCTAGCTGTGTTACTATCACTTTCTGCATGGGAAAAATCACCACTAGCAGTTGTACTATTTCCTTCGGCATGAGATATATTGCCGCTCGCTGTTGTTCTACGACCTTCGGCATGAGAGTTCTCACCAATAGCTGTTGTTCTATCCCCTTCGGCATGTGAGGCCCCACCACTAGCAGTTGTACTAAACCCTTCGGCATGAGAAATATCACCATTTGCTTCTGTATTCATTCCCTCGGCATGCGAAACAAATCCGACTGAGCTTGAATTAAAACCTTCAGCATGAGAGTTCTCACCAATTGCAAGTGCATGGTTTCCTTCACTATGAGAAAAATCTCCAATTGCTCTTGTAATAACTCCTTCCGCGTGAGAGGCAAATCCACTTGCTGTAGTACCAGCCCCTTCTGCGTGAGCACTGGAACCACTTGATAGGTTGGGAGCTGGGTTCCCAAATGGATCTACACCGCCCCCCTCAGTATGAGAAGCAAATCCACTCGCTATATTTCCTACGCCTTCGGCATGAGAGCCAATGGCATTAGCTAGTGTTTGGCTTCCTTCAGCGTGTGAACAATCTCCATTTGCAATTGAACAACAACCTTCGGCATGTGAACAATCCCCATTTGCTTCTGTACCACATCCTTCAGCGTGTGAACAATCTCCATTTGCAATCGTACCGCATCCTTCAGCGAATGAACATCCTCCATTCTCTATTGGGCTCCCTTCAAAGGAACATTCGCCAATGCTGCCGGTTACATCGCAAATGAGTGGTGGGGCAGGAGGGCCAGTAGGTCCAGTAACACCAGTAGGTCCGGTAACACCAGTGGGCCCAGTAATGCCGGTAGGTCCAGTAACACCAGT
>NZ_QNUD01000024.1:0-124252 GCF_008042405.1 Bacillus sp. SH7-1 | reverse complement strand
TGGTTCTGGCGGCAATGGTTCTGGTGGCAATGGTTCTGGTCGCAATGGTTCTGGTGGTAACGGTTCTGGTCGCAATGGTTCTGATGGCAGTGGTTCCGGTGGTAGCGGTTCTGGTGATGGTAGCGGTTCTGGCGGCAGTGACTCTCAAGGCGGCAACCGCGTTAAAGGCGATAGTAGCTCTCAGGGGGGAAATGGTTCTCAAGGCGGCAATGGTTCCCAAGGTGGTAACGTAAAAGATAACGCGAAAAAGCAAGGCGATAAGTTACCTAATACTGCAACACATTATCCTGTATCTGTTTTAATGGGACTTTCAACATTCCTAATTGGTATGTTACTATTTATTCGCCGCAAAAACGCAAAATAAAAACACATCCCTCCATCTAAAAAATACATGAAACAAATTGTAAAACTAAAAAGGACTTTGGATTGCATTTTATTATGCAGCCCAAAGTCCTTTTCACCCATCCAAAAAGCATTAATACGCTTTTCCCCAATACACCATTTGCTTAGCTTCTTTACCACAACAAACACATTCGTCAGCTACATGCTCTTGCTCAAAAGGCATACAGCGAGAAGATACTCCAACTTCTTCTTTTAGTTTCTCTTCACAAGCTAATTCCCCGCACCACATTGCTTTAATAAACCCTTGCTTTTCATCAGCTACTTTTTTCATCTCTTCGAAATTCGTCACACTATACGTATTCTCATCGCGAAATACTTTTGCTTTATTAAATAAAGAAATATGAATTTCTTCAAGTAGTGCTGGAATACGTTCTTCTAATTGATCCATTGATATAAATTCTTTTTCTTTCGTATCTCTTCTTACAAGTACAACTTGATTCTTTTCAATATCTTTAGGACCAACTTCTAATCGAATTGGAATGCCCTTCATTTCATACTCATTAAATTTCCAACCTGGCGTTTTATTGCTAGCATCTATTTTTACTCGTGCAACCTTTTGAATATGTCCTTGTAACTCTGTCGCTTTCGCTATAACTCCTTCTTTATGCTGAGCAATTGGTACAATAACAACTTGCACTGGAGCAACTTTTGGTGGCATTACAAGTCCATTGTTATCACTATGAACCATAATCAGTCCACCTATCATTCTTGTTGATACGCCCCAAGATGTTTGGTGTACATATTGCCATTTACCGTTACGATCTAAAAATTTAATATCAAATGCTTCTGAGAAATTCGTTCCAAAGTTATGAGATGTTCCTGTTTGAAGTGCTTTTCCATCATGCATTAAGCTTTCAATCGTATAAGTTGCCTTTGCTCCGGCAAACTTTTCTTTGTCTGTTTTTTGTCCTTTAATTACCGGTATCGCTAAGTAGTCTTCACAGAAAGAAGCATATAGATTTAAAATATGTAACGTTTCAGCTTGAGATTCTTCTGCTGTTTCATGAATTGTATGACCCTCTTGCCATAAGAATTCCGTTGTACGAAGGAATGGTCGCGTTGTTTTCTCCCAACGAACTACTGAACACCACTGATTATATAACTTTGGCAAATCATTATAGGATTGCACAATTTTTGAAAAATGCTCACAGAATAAAGTTTCAGATGTAGGGCGTATACAAAGTCTTTCCGCTAACTTTTCATCCCCGCCATGTGTCACCCATGCTACTTCAGGAGCAAATCCTTCTACATGATCCTTCTCTTTTTGCAATAAGCTCTCTGGGATAAACATTGGCATATACACGTTTTCATGACCAGTTGCTTTTAACTTCTCATCCATAAATTTCTGCATATTTTCCCATAAGGCATAACCGTACGGACGTAAAATCATACATCCTTTTACACTCGAATAATCAACAAGTTCTGCTTTTTTTACAATATCTGTGTACCACTGTGCAAAGTCCTCTTCCATCTTCGTAATCGCTTGTACTTGTTCTTTTGCCATAGTCAGTCTCCTCCTTCTAGAAAATACAAAAAAGCCCGCGTCCCTAAATAGGGACCGAGCTTTGCCGGCGTTACCACCCTGATTCATGCACAAAAATTGCGCATGCTCTCTTTTTGATAACGGGAAATTCCCGCTGCATATGCAGAACGCAAAGGTAGGTTCCATATCGCCTTTTTAAGAATCTTTCAGCCTAGCGGATTCTCTCTCTACTAAAAAGGTTGAACATGTACTATTCCTTTTTCATCGTTATAACGAAATAAATTTGTTGATTATCATAATACAAATTCTTTTTTAAAACAATAGTTAATTTTCTTACTTTTATATATTCTTTTCATTTTTTACAGTTTTATACGTAGCTTTTCCGCGTAATTTTCACAAGTTGATGTGCAATCATACCGATAAGTGTACCAAGTAGGACGAAGAAACCAATAAATCCATATCCCATTCCTTCCCATCCACCAATAACCATCATTGTAACGGGAAAGGATGCTAAGCAAAGAAGTATTAAACTAAGTGCAAATATAATATCAAACTGCTTGTCTGGAAACCGTTTCTTTAGTAAATACGAAATAGCAAATACAAGAATAATCGTAATTCCGCCAATGATGTAAAAGATACCAAATCCATCTAGCAGATCCATAGTATTCCCTCCTTTCATTCATTCCCTTATACTTAATTATATGTTTAATTTTTCTGAAAATAAATAATAAATTTTATTCAAAAACATATTTTTATTACTAGGTATCAATAGTAATATATAGTAATAGGTTTTATATAATTAGGAGGATTACTTTATGGATAAAGCATTAACGAATCGTGTCATCATTTTATCATTCGACTGTTTGTCAGCTTTAGATTTTCCTATACTACAAAAATTACCTCACTTCCAATCTCTAATAAAAAACGGAGCAATTGTGGAAAAGGTAGAGCCCATCTATCCTTCTGTAACCTATCCAAGTCACTCAACAATCGTAACTGGTAATTACCCTAATAAACATGGTGTTGTTAGCAATACATTACTTCAACCTGGACGCGAGTCACCAGATTGGCATTGGTACCGAAAATCCATTAAGGGAACAACTTTATACGATGAAGCACGTAAAGAAAATTTAACGACTGCGGCCCTTCTATGGCCTGTTACCGGCAGAGCAAATATTGATTACAATTTACCAGAAATCTTTCCAAATAGACCGTGGCAAAATCAAGTTTTAGTTTCATTATTTAGCGGCAGTCCGCTATATCAATTAGATTTAAATCGTCGTTTCGGCCATATACGAAATGGATTATCACAACCTGAACTCGATGATTTCGTACTTGCTTCTGCTGTGCATACAATCCAGACGAAAAAGCCTAATGTCATGTTTGTACATTTCACCGATTTAGACACTCAAAGACACTATCATGGCTTTGAATCTAATGAAACAATAGCTGCAATCCATAGGCATGACGAACGTCTAGGAAAAATTATTCAAGCATTAAAAGAAAGTGGACTATACGAGGAAAGTACAATTATCGCTCTTGGTGATCATAGCGCTTTAAGTGAAAACAAATCCATTCAATTAAACGTACTATTTCATCAAAAAGGGCTTATATCTATAAACTCAAAAGGAAAATTAGTAGACTGGAATGCTTATTGCCAAAGTTGCGATGGGTCCGCCTATGTATATGTGAAAGACAAAAACGATACAGATACGATTCGAGAAGTACAACTACTTCTTGAAGAACTGCTTCAAAATAAACAAAACGGTATTGAATTTATACTTCATGATGAGGATGCGAAAGAACGCGGTGCAGACAGTAATTGTTTATTCATGTTAGAAGCACGAGAAGGGTATTATTTCACTGAAATTTATACAGGAGATTTTATAAAAGAAATTACTGAAAAAGATGTTACGCCTAGTAAAAAATATACATTTGGTACGCATGGATACTCTCCAACAAAACCTAACTATGAAACAATTTTTATCGCGGCCGGGAAAGGGATAAAAAGCGGTGTTACCATCCCGTATATGAGACTTATTGATGAAGGTCCAACTATCGCTAGACTACTTGGTTTACACTTAGGTGAAACAGACGGATCAATTGTAGAGGATTTACTTCAATTGTAAAGAACTGTGTATATATGTAAAAGTTATGTAAAATTCATCACTGTTTCTCTTTTTATAATTTTTATTTTTGTACACTGTTAGTAGAACAAATTTAAGGGGGAACATTATATGAAAAAAATGTCCAGACAAGAAAAAAGCTGGATATTATACGATTGGGCGAACTCAGTATATTCGCTCGTCATTACAACTGCATTATTTCCAATCTACTTTAAAGCAGCTGCAAAAGAAGCTGGATTATCCGGTGCAACTTCAACAGCCTATTGGGGATATGCAAACTCATTCGCAACACTTCTAATTTCTATACTTGCTCCTATTCTCGGCACAGTTGCTGATTATAAAGGATTTAAGAAGCGATTTTTCACATTCTTCTTTGGACTCGGCATCGTATTTACAAGTATGCTAGCAGTCGTTCCAACATCTCAGTGGTACTTATTATTAGGATGCTATATGCTCGCATTAGTCGGTTTTGCTGGGGCAAACATTTTTTATGATGCATTTTTAGTAGATGTCACTACTGAAGATAGAATGGACCGAATTTCTACGAGAGGTTTCGCTTTAGGTTATATTGGGAGTACTATTCCTTTTATCGGTTGTATCGCTCTTATTATTCTTGCTCAAAAAGGAACTATTCCTTTATCAGTTGGCATTGCTAGTCAAATTTCATTCGCGATAACTGCTCTTTGGTGGGGACTATTTACAATTCCAATGCTGAAAAACGTAGAACAAACACATTATATTGAACGTCATCCAAGACCAATTACAATGAGCTTCAAACGCCTTGCTGAGACTTTTAAAAATATTAAAGAATATAAAACTGTATTCATGTTCCTAATCGCTTACTTTTTCTATATTGACGGGGTCGATACAATTATTACTATGTCTACCGCTTACGGAACAGATCTTGGTATTAGTGCAACGAATCTATTAATCATCTTATTTGTCACACAAATTGTAGCTTGTCCATTCGCTTTACTATATGGAAAATTATCAGAAACCTTTACAGGTAAAAAAATGCTATATGTCGGCATTATTATTTATATCATTATTTGCATATACGCTTATTTCTTAAAAACAACACTCGATTTTTGGATTTTAGCAATGTTAGTTGCCACTTCTCAAGGTGGTATTCAAGCACTTAGTCGTTCCTACTTTGCGAAACTAGTACCTAAAGAATCTGCAAATGAATTCTTCGGATTTTATAATATATTTGGCAAGTTTGCCGCGATTATGGGTCCAGTATTAGTCGGTGTTACAACGCAATTAACTGGAAAAACGAACGCTGGTGTTCTTAGTATTATTGTATTGTTTATTATCGGTGGATTCCTATTAACTAGAGTCCCTGAAAATAATACATCCGTTACACCACCTAATCCGAAAACTAAAACGCTATAAGAAAAAGATCCTCTTCATATGAGAAGAGGATCTTTTCTTTATTTTTATCGATAACGTCTTACAACTAAAAACTCAACAGCTGGCTTTACAACTATAGCAGCACATAACGCAAACAATAGCGGTATGTTATGAAAATCAATCCATCTATTAAAGCCTACCGATGCGAAAAATAGACCAAAAATGAATACAACGAGCACATAATATGTAACATTGGCACTTGTTTTTAGTACATGTTTTTCTAAATCCTGGTTCTCCTCAGTTTCCCCTTCAACGCTATGTGATGCCAAACTTTTAAATAGATAATGTAACGCGATGCTACAAATAAATAGTGCATACCAGTTTATTTGTAGCTCAGTTAACCAATAGTAAAGCGCAAACACTAACGTACCTATAGCTACCAATACAGTAACGAAAAGGCTTATTTTCTCTTTCCCCAACAACTACTCCCCCTACTGCTTGTACAAAAATAGTTTATCAACAGTTGTTCCTAACACTTCCGCTAAACGGAATGCTAACGCTAAGCTTGGATCATATTTATTATTCTCAATTGCATTTATCGTCTGTCTAGAAACCTTACATTTATCAGCTAATGCGCCTTGTGAAATATTATTTTCAGTGCGTAATTCATGGATTTGATTTTTCACACCATTTCTCCTAATCTGTAAAATCGGTTTTACATCATCAGTATATAATTGGCTCATATAGTTGTCAAAAGTTCCCCAAAGAAAAAGGGAGCAATTCTGCTCCCTTACAATAGTTATTTCGAAGCTAATGAATTAGTTAGTTCCTCTTTATTAGCAACGTCTTCTTTCTTTATTTGCATGCGTAGAACTGGCCCTATTGCCAATAATATAAGTGCCATCGCTATACAAAATACGATAACTAGTGAAGTCATTTCCTTTAATCCTCCAGCTAAAGCAGTACCAATTAGCATCGCTCCCATAAACAGCGGTAAAATTGTTCCATTTACTCTTCCAACCATATTTTCTGGTACAAGTTGAATCATAAGCGTACCGACAACGATATTAACACAGGCTAAACAAATACCTGTTCCAAATCTCATGAAACTAGTAACCCAAAATGATGTAGATAGTCCTTCTACTAAAAATGATATTGCTAATATGCCCATACCGAATACAAACATCTTTTTCGGATTCACTTTTGAAGCGAAAATCGCAGCAACAATACCACCAATTAACATGCCTATTCCATCAGCTGCAGCTAAATATTGAACTGCTTCCTTTTCCATTCCAAGGCGTTCTATTACAAGAAACACCTCTAATGGATGTGTTAATCCAACAGCTAAGCCCATAATGGTGAAAGTGATCGTAATCATACGTAAATTTTTCGTATGAAGAACATATTTCCACCCTTCTTTTATATCATTTTTTAATGAATCTCTCGTCACTTGCTCTTTTTCAACCCATTTTGGTAAGAATGAAAGAGCGATAGCAGATAACAAAAATAAAATGATTAAGCTATATAGTGACGTAAATAAACCAAGTTGTGTATACACAAGCGATCCTACCACTGGTCCAAAAATCAGAAATAATGACTGTAATGTTTGGTTAAATGCAATCGCATTTGCTACCTGTTCTTCTTTTACGTAGCGCTTAAATATACGCGAAGATGATGGCTGAGAAAACTGGCCTACAATCGCGGAAATGAGTGTTGCAAAAAATATAGCCTGCCAATAATCCAGCTTTAACAACAAGACAATCCCTATGATAGACAGTACACTTAATACATCTCCAGCGACCATTGTTCTTTTCGGATTCCAGCGATCAGCTAGTGCACCACCGATAAATGAAAAAATAAAAATAGGTGCATATTCCATAACTGATAACAACGAAACAGAAACTGGATCATTATTCGTTCGCTCCATTATGAAATACAAAAGAGCCATATTTCTGATCCAAATTGCAAATTGTTGTAAAATATCAGACGCCATAACGAGCATAAATGCTCTGTTTTTAAATAAAGCGTTCATCTTCATTCTCCTTCCACAAACCGACCGTTCGGTCTAATTTAATTTGTAGAAAAAGCAACTGACCTATTATTCAGCTGCCATTCCTTTTAACAATACATCTATTGCCTTTTTATAAATACGTTTCAACTCTTTATAATCTAACTCGTAGTAAAGTACTCCAAGCCCTGATAATAATCCATTCACAATATACATAAGATCGCGCGTATTATCTTCACGAAACTCTCCAGACTGTATACCTGCTTCAATTAGTTTCTCAAACATAACATATGATTCTCTAGTTAAAGCTAATAGTTCATCCAAAATCTCTTTACTTACAACTTGACTCATAGAGAATTCCTCTATTGCATTTGAAATGGGTTGCTGTATGTCCTCTACATGATATTCCGCGAGACCATATAGTTTTTCAGTACTAGTACTATACAACTTCTCTTTTTCATTCCATTTTTCAAGCCAATCATACGTATGCTGTTTCACTACAAATAAAAATAATTCTTCTTTACTTTTAAAGTGATAATAAATGCTTCCTTTACTTCGCTCTGTAATTTCACAAATCTCTTCCATAGATGTAGCTGCATAGCCCTGCTGTGAAAACAAACTTTCTGCTTTATATGCAATTTCTTTCTTTATCTCTTCTGCACTTCTTCTCATATTCACACCTCTTTAAACCGACCGTTCAGTCTAATAATAACAAATTTAAAACCTCTATTACAAGAGGCTATATTCCTTATTTAAGAAAACGTACTCTCAAACCACGTTCGAATCATATGTATTATTCCAATTTTAAATCCTAATTTAATAAAAAATACGCCTCCCGCAGCTAATAAAAATAACATTACTTTCCCCTTGTTTTTCACTTTCGGTTCCCTTTTCATTTCCATTCCCCTTAGTATGTTAAAAATATTTAAACAAACGTTTGTTTAACTGTTTTTATGCATATGTAAGCCAACTAATCAAACGTTTGTTTAAAAAGAAATACGCCTATATAAGGCGCATTTTCATCAATCACCACCACCGCAGCTTCCCCCACTATCTCCGCCAAAAGAACCTCCGCAATCATGTGAACCTCCATCATGCGAGCTATCATTATCAGATCCAGCAAAGAAAAATAGCGGTGATGAGTTGTTAGATGAATTATGAATGTTATTTTGTTTTGTAAGATTTACCTTCTTTTTGTTCGATCGAACTGCTGCTACGATTGTTCCAACTACAACAAATAATAGTATAAGAATAATAAATTCCATATAAAAGCCTCCCTTATTCCTCGAATAATTGAATGGTTCTCTCTAGATTTTCAAGTGAAATGAAGCGTGATTCACGAAGGATCTCTTTTCCATTATAAAATAATAAAACTGTTGGCCCTGTAAATACTCCATATCGCCCCGCAATCTCTTGCATGTCTTGTAGTAATATCTCTACTTTCTCTACGTAATCATAATTCTCTAATACGCTATTTACTTTTCTTAACATAACATCACAAACACTACAATTTTCCGTTTTAATAAACAGAAGTACTAATTGTTGTTCTTCAATATATGTCGCTAATTCTTCTATCGTTTCAAATGTATTCATCTTATCCCTCTTAGCGTAATTTACGAAATACTTTATCTTGATACATACGAAAAGCTGAACTATCTTTAACCTTTCTCTTTTCCATTACTTGCTGAAAACGAAGCGTTTTTACTGTTAACTCTTCTTGTAATTTTTTTCGCTCTGCTTCATCATAACAGCAAGCAATTAAATCTTCTATTTTTAATATATCTTTTTGTAGTTCCATTTCTGGTGGAATCATTCCCGCATTTTTTAAAATTTTATAACTCATTCTAAGTTCTGGAGGTACCATTGAAAGGTCTTCTAATTGTAGTGGTTTTCCTTTTCCCGGAATGTTATCAAGATCACCATTCCGTATTGCATGTCGAATTTTTTCTTCAGCAATGTTCAAAAACACATCCACACCATTCCCTCCTTTACATATTTTTACTATTATTTTACATGATATTTTCTCATCTTGCTACGTCATAAGAAATCGACTTCATACAATTTTTTCTCAATTTTATTTATAAGGCGCTATTTTCTACCTCACAAATATTCCATTTTCATATACAGTTTGTATTCAAGCCCTTTTATATTGAGAAAATCCTTACGAATTGAATAAAGCGTTTACACTAAATCTTACATTTGGTACGATTTAATCATCCACTGCTCCTTGTATAGACTTCGTGATGTCTGATCATTTTTATCTAGATGATTTATACAGCTAGATTCATTTTGATTTATTGGCGCATGCCTTTAAATATATCTTTTATTTTGAAAGGAGAAATGGCTATGAAATCAAAAAAATTTACACTGCTATTACTATCCCTACTACTCTTCTTACCTCTTTTTCTCACAAACTTTATTACTCCAAACTTCGCATTAGCAGATTCACCAAAGCAAGATCAAAAAATTGTTGGGTATTTTCCTTCATGGGGCATTTACGGACGTAATTATCAAGTTGCAGACATTGATGCATCAAAGCTAACTCATTTAAACTATGCTTTCGCTGATATTTGCTGGAATGGAAAACATGGAAACCCTTCTACTCACCCCGATAATCCAAATAAACAAACGTGGAACTGTAAAGAGTCTGGTGTACCACTGCAAAATAAAGAGGTCCCTAATGGTACTCTCGTACTAGGTGAACCATGGGCTGATGTCACAAAATCTTATCCTGGCTCCGGTACAACTTGGGAAGATTGTGATAAATACGCACGCTGTGGAAATTTCGGAGAACTGAAACGATTAAAGGCTAAGTATCCCCATTTAAAAACAATTATTTCCGTTGGTGGCTGGACTTGGTCTAACCGCTTTTCTGACATGGCCGCTGATGAAAAAACAAGAAAAGTATTCGCTGAATCTACAGTTGATTTCCTACGCGAATATGGATTTGACGGCGTTGATTTAGATTGGGAATATCCGGGCGTAGAAACGATTCCTGGTGGTAGTTATCGTCCTGAAGATAAGCAAAACTTCACTCTACTTCTTCAAGATGTTCGAAATGCATTAACTAAAGCTGGTGCAGAAGATGGTAAACAATATTTACTAACAATCGCGTCAGGTGCAAGCCAACGTTATGCTGATCATACAGAGCTAAAGAAAATCTCTCAAATACTTGATTGGATTAATATTATGACATATGACTTCCACGGTGGATGGGAACCTACTTCTAACCATAATGCAGCTCTATACAAAGATCCAAATGCCCCAGCAGCGGATACGAAATTTTACGTAGATGGTGCGATAGACATTTATACAAATGAAGGTGTTCCAGCGGATAAACTCGTATTAGGTGTACCTTTTTACGGACGTGGATGGAAGAGTTGTGGAAAAGAAAATAACGGACAATACCAACCTTGTAAACCAGGTAGCGATGGAAAGCTAGCCTCTAAAGGTACTTGGGATGATTATTCTACCGGTGACACAGGTGTGTACGATTATGGTGATTTAGCAGCTAATTATGTTAATAAAAATGGGTTTGTTCGCTACTGGAACGATGTAGCGAAAGTACCTTATTTATATAATGCGACTACAGGCTCATTTATTAGCTACGATGACAATGAATCTATGAAATATAAAACAGACTATATAAAGACGAAAGGTTTAAGTGGAGCAATGTTTTGGGAATTAAGTGGGGATTGCCGTACAAGTCCAAAATATAGTTGTAGTGGTCCTAAATTACTTGATACGTTAGTAAAAGAATTACTAGGTGGACCTATTACTCAAAAAGATATTGAGTCGCCAACAAATGTAAAAAATATTGCTGCTACAAATAAAAATTCAAACTCAGTTCAATTAAACTGGACTGCATCTACTGATAACGTAGGAGTTACTGAATATGAAATTAGTGCAGGGGAAGAAAAGTGGAGTACAACAACAAACAGCATTACAATTAAAAACTTAAAACCTAATACAGAATACACATTTTCAGTAATTGCCAAAGATGCTGCCGGAAATAAGTCACAGCCTACCGCTATTACAGTTAAAACAGATGATGCTAATACGACACCTCCTGGTGGAAATGGCAATGCTACCTTTTCAGTCACTTCAAATTGGGGAAGTGGTTACAATTTCTCAATTGTAATAAAAAATACCGGGACGATCCCTATTAAAAACTGGAAATTAGAATTTGATTATAACGGCAATTTAACGCAAGTTTGGGATTCTAAAATTATTAGTAAAATAAATAGTCATTACGTAATTACGAATGCAGGATGGAATGGTGAAATTCCTCCCGGTGGATCGGTTACAATCGGAGGGGCAGGAACAGGTAATCCCGCCGAACTTGTAAATGCATCCATTAGCGAAAACTAAAGGTAACATCCCTTAATTATTTCACTAAAGTTTGAATTTAGGTTTAAGCACTCTTTCCTAAATTCAAACTTTTAATTTCATGAAAAATCACAAATTTACATTACAATAACCTATTATAATTATATTTAGTTTCTAATATGAAGTTCATGTGAAGTTCATCTGAATTTTACATGAATTTCCTTTCAGTTCTATTGTCTTCCTATAGTAATAACATTATCCTTTACATATAGGAATTATTTTCATTCCATTTCAAACTATCTATATATATAAAAGAAGATAGTCGCCTATTAGGGAAAGGCATCTAGTATTATTATAAATATAAACATAACAATAGAAAAAGCACGCTTATAAGCGCACCATAAGAGTGCTTCTTCATACAATTCTCATGTAAGAGTTCTCGAAAATCATGTTAATCACAAAGAAAAGGCATTAGCTTATACAAGCTAATGTCTTTTCTTTGTACTTGTAGATCATCTTGATAATCATGTAAATTCCATAGTATAGTCATCAAGCTAATGCCTTTTCTTTGTAATTATTGTTCAGCGTTCCATTCTTCTATATTCCATACTTTTGTGATCCATGCTTCATAGAAAGACGGCTCATGTGAGACAAGTAAAACTGTTCCTGTATATTGTTGTAACGCTTCCTGCAAAGACTTCTTTGTTTCTATATCCAAATGATTAGTCGGTTCATCTAAAATTAAAACATTGCTTTTCGTTACGATCAGTTCGCATAAACGTACTTTCGTTTGTTCCCCGCCGCTTAATAAACGAATAGGTTTTAATACATGCTCTTCTTTTAATCCACACTTCGCTAATGCTTGGCGCACTTCTTTTTTTGTCATATCTGGTCGTTCTGCCCAAACTTTCTCTAATGGTGTTATTTCTGAAGCAAACTCTTCTTGTGCAAAATAGGCAGGATTTACTCGCTCTCCAACAGAAATCGAACCACTTAGCGGTTTTATTTGGCCTAATAACGTTTTTAACATTGTCGTTTTTCCAATTCCATTATGGCCAACAATCGCTATCTTTTCTCCCTTTTTCACTTGTAAATTCAACTCTGGACATAACGGATCACTATATCCTATCCTTAGTTTCTCAGCTTGCAATATACGACTCACTGGCTCCTCATAAACATTGAAATCAAAACGAGATTGAGTTACATGATTAACCTTTTCAACCCTTTGCATTTTCTCCAACACTTTCTCTCGACTTTTAGCCTGTTTCGCTTTTCGAATTTTATTTTTTTGAATAAATGTTTCTAACTGAGTAATTTCTTTTTGTTGTTTCGCATACGCCGATTGTAATTGTTTCGTTTGCACTTGATAACTTTGCACAAACTTTTCATAATTTCCTACGTATCGCTTCACTTTCCCTCCTTCTAGATGATAAATAACATTCGTAATACTATTCAAAAACACTTCGTCATGTGAAATGATTACATAAGCTTTTTCATACAGTCTCAAATATGATTGCAACCATTCTATATGAGCTGTATCTAAATAGTTTGTTGGCTCATCTAGCAATAAAACATCAGCTTTTTCTAAAAGGAGCTTCCCAAGTAATAACTTCGTTCGCTGTCCTCCACTTAACTTTGAAACATCCTTTTCCAAACCTACCTCAAACAACCCTAAACCAATTGCTACTTCTTCAATTTCTGTATGAATTTGATAGAAATTAGAACTTTCCAATATAGTTTGTAATTCTCCATACTTTACTAACAGTTTTTCTACTTCTCCTGCTCCATTCATTTCTTCAGCAATTTTTAACATTTCGCATTCAATCGTATACAAATCCGAAAATGCACTTTGTAGGTATTCTTCAATTGTTATCCCCTCTTGTAAATCCATATGCTGCTGCAAGAAACCTACCTTCACATGTGGAAACCATTCAATGCTTCCGTCATCATGTATAAGTTCTCCTGTTAAAATCCTTAACAATGTTGATTTTCCAATTCCATTTTGCCCTACTAACCCAACATGCTCGCCCTTTAATAGTCGGAAACACGCATTATATAAAATGGTTTTCTCACCATACGAATGACTTAAATTTTCTACTGTTAATATACTCATTTTTTTCTCTCCTCTACTTATAGTTCATAAGCTAAATAGAGAGAGCAACAGTATAAAGCCTTATTTAATTGTGCATATAAAAAATGGGTAAGGTGAATACACCTTACCCATTACATATTATCGTAAAAAAGGATTAAGGTTCTTTACCTGCTGTCTTCAATTTAGCTTAATCATTAAAAATGGGCAGACTTCTCCCGTATCAAGCTAAAACCATTTGAAGAACAGTTGATAAAGTCATTTTATCCTTTCACTCCTTTAACATTTGTTATATTAAGAGTATAAACTACTCTCTTATATTCTATTCTCTATTTTTTCTTTTGTTCCTTCTTCTCCTATACAAAAAAGCCTCTTAACAGTGATTATACAAAAAACTGTTAAAAGACTTTTTCTATTTTTTCATATAAGGAGCTAATACTCTCAAAATTTCTTCCTTATCTTTCTTTAATTCAAGTGATGTTAACATATCCATCGTTCTCGGTCTAGGTAATTTCACTTGTACCTCGCCAACTATTGATGCTGGTCTTTGAGATAAAATAAATACGCGATCTGAAAGCAAGATTGCCTCATCTAAGTCGTGTGTAACCATAACGATTGTTTGCTTCTCTTGGTGCCAAGAGTTTAAAAGCCAGCTATGTACTTCCATTTTTGTAAAAGCATCTAATTTACCAAAAGGCTCATCAAGTAGCATAATTGGCTTTTCACATAAATATGTGCGAAGGAAGCTAATTCTTTGACGCATTCCACCTGATAATTCATCTGGATAATGGTCTGCATATTCATCTAACTCAAACTGCTTTAATGCTTCCATTCCTTCTGTCAGCCTTTGTTTCTTCGGCTTTCCTTCAATTTCTAATGGAAGAACAATATTTTGCAAAGCTGATCGCCATGGCAGCAATAAATCTTGTTGCGGCATATAACTTACAGCATCTTGCTCTTGTACGTGCTTATCCTTATACGTTACGTTCCCACTTGTTGGATTTTCAACATTTGCAATCATATTTAATAATGTGCTTTTCCCGCAACCACTGGGTCCTACAAAGGAAACGAATTCTCCCTCTCGTATAGAAGCACTAATATTTGCTAATACATTCTTTCCATCGAAAGATTTCACAATATCTTTTATTTGTAATCCACTCATTTTTCACTTGGAAGGAACTCATTTGTAAAGGCATCTTTCACATCAATTTTCTTCTTAATAACTTTGTTATCATATAAGAAATTCATGTAATTCGTCCAAACTTCTTCCTTCTGTACTCCCCATGCTTTTGCATCATCTTGATACTTCGTACTTAACCACTTTTGACTCTCTTGCACTAAATCTTTATTTACATCTGGAACAGCTTTAATTAAAATATCAGCCGCTTCTTTTGGTTCTTTAATTGCAAAATTATACCCTTCTGTCGTTGCACTCATAAACTTTTTCACAAAGTCTTTATCTTGCTTCGTATGTTTTTCACTTGTAATAATAACAGGACTATAGAAATCGAGCGCTGGATCTAAGTCTTTCACCATAATTGTATTTAACTCTTTTCCTTGACGCTTCGCTTCAATACCATCCCAACCGTAATAAATCCATTCGAAATCAGCATCACGGCCAATTGATTTAAAGAAGTCTGTTTGGCCTAAAATGATTTTTTCGACTTTATTAAAATCAGCTTGATGTTTCTCCATAATTGTCTTCAACGTTGCTTCTTCTGCTGGTCCTCCCCAGCCTCCGTAACGTTTGCCTTCAAAATTTTTCGGTGAAGTCATGTTATCTTTCTTAAGTGACGCAAAAGCTGAAGTGTTATGCTGAATAATCGCTCCGACAGATACAACAGGAATACCTTCCACCCGCGCCAACGTTACATTTTCTTGTGCGCTTATTGCGAAGTCAGCTTTTCCTGAAGCTATCATTTGCTCTGCTGTTACATTATCACCAGGCTGAATAATTTCTACATCTAAGCCTTGCTTTTTATAATACTCTTTCGCTTGCGCTACATATAAACCAGTATGATTCGTATTCGGGAACCAATCTAATACTACTTTTATTTTTTGATCTTTACTTGTACTTTCCTCTTTCTTCGCCGGATTACATCCAGCCACACCTACTGCTAATAAGGCAGCCAACATAACTTTTAAACCTTTTTTCATTTTCTGCCGTCCTTTCTATATATCCATGGTGCTGTTATTCTTGCCATAAACTCCACGATAAAATACAGACATAATGTCACCATAACAATAATTGCTGCAACACCAAATACCCGGGCTGTTAAAAAGGATTTTGTAGCCCTCGTAAGCATAACTCCTAATCCTTCACTTGCACCGAGCCATTCCCCAATAATCGCTCCCATTACGCTATATGTAACTGCAATTTTCAAACCAGAGAAAAAGTATGGAAGCACTGCTGGAAACTTTACTTTCTGGTAAACTTGCCATTTCGTCGCCTTCATCGTTTGCAACAACTTCAACATATTTTTATCTACCGTTTGAAAACCTTCTAAAATGCTAAGCGCAATCGGGAAGAAACAAACGAGTATGACTACCATTACTTTCGGTAGCATTCCATATCCAAACCAAATAATAAATAACGGTGCAAGTACAACGATTGGAATCGTTTGCGAAATAACAAGCAACGGATTTATTAAAATACGAAATAAAGGGATAACGTCCATAACAATTGCAATACTTGTCCCAATTAAAACTGCAAAAAATAGTCCAATTATAACCTCTTGTAACGTTTGCATCGTATTCGGTAATAATAAATCTTTCATTCCTATTAATTCTTGAACAATCGCAGAAGGCTTCGGTAAAATCCACGGTTCAATTTTAAATAATGAAACAGATCCTTCCCATATCGCAATGAGAAGGATAAGCCAAATTGTTGTAATTATTTTAGATTGCTTCTGGTTTTGCATATTCATCACGGTACTTCCAAACCTTTTCATCTATCGTTACACCAGTGCTTGGACGGTAATGGATTTTAATAGAAGTAATCACTTCTTCAGCTCCAGCATCCACGCAAGCTTGTTGCGCACGTTTAACGACATCAAGAAGTACATCTAATTCTCCTTCCAGCGTTGTTTCCATTGCTCCTACTTCATAACGAACTCCCGATTGTTGTACAACTTCAATTGCTTTATCAACAACAGAATATACATCTTTTGTTTTTGCTTGTGGTACTACTGAAAATGACATTGTAACTTGTTGTGACATAATAAAATCCCCCTTATGAAATTTAATTTTAAAACAAGAAAAGGCTTTCCTACTGCGTAGGAAAGCCTTGTATGCAAGTTATTATAGAATAACATATGCTACATCACTTTAAGTAACTCCCTACGCTGGCATTATCCAGATCAGGTTGAGGGTCGATGTTTGCTTACATCCTCTCAGCCAATTGGCTCCCCGGTCCTTAATTCGTTTTCATTGTAGCATGATTTATTTTATTGAACAAACAAAAGCATGTATAATCATTTCAGTTAACTTTTAAATTCTCCAATTAACTCTTGTAACTCCTGTGAAAGCCAGCTTAAAGAACTAGCTAATTCAGCAATATCTTGTACAGACATTTCCTGTTCTTTCATACTTTCTTGAACATTACTACTACTATTCGCATACTTATTTGCGATAAGTGATAGTTCATTTACAACACGAACAATATTTTGGCTATTTTGCAATATATTATTTGAATTGCTAGAAACAACTCCAACTTGATTGGTAACAGTTTGTGCTGATTTCGAAATTTTTTCAAAGAAAGCACCACTACTTTCAACAAGTTTAATTCCAGATTCTACTTCTTTTGAAGTTTTTTGCATTGAAACAACAGCTTCTTCCGTTCCGGCTTGTGTTTCCCCTATTAATTTTGCTATATCTTTTGCTGATGCTTCCGTCTGCTCTGCTAATTTACGCACTTCATCAGCAACAATGGCAAATCCCTCTTCAGTTTCCCCAGCACGTGAAGCTTCAATAGTAGCATGTAAAGCTAGCGAATTAGTTTGATTTGAAATACTTGTAATTACAGTTACAATATCACTAATTTCTTTTGATCTCGCTTCCAAAGAATATATGATAGAAGATAAATCTTGTACTGCATTTTGTATTATGTTCATTTGATTAATCGCCTGTTTAGTAACACCATTTCCTTTTCCTGAATGATATTCTATACCTTCAGACTCTTTCGCCATTTGTTTTGCAGCATTCGTTATCTCTTCCATCTTATCTTCCATTTCATATACAATACCTAAATACTGTGGTACTGAAGTTTCTTGTGACTGAGCGCCAGCTCTTAACTCAACCATAGAACTTACGATTTCTTGAACTGCCATACTATTCTCTTTCGTACTCACTGACAATTCTTTTGAAGATGAGGAAACTTGTTCTGCCGTCTGCTTCACTTTATCTATAATTCCTTTAAACTTCTCGATGGTATTATTAAAATAAGAATTAATAATACCAATATCATCTGGTCTTTCCTCTAATTTAATACTTAAATCACCTTCACCGACTTTGCGCAATCCTTCACGTAAATCCCGCAATGGAGCAAGTGCGTTACGCACGATTAAGAATTGAATAACAGTTGCAATTAAAACAGAAATACAAATAAACATTAAACCTTGTATAATGAATTTTTCCTTTGTAATAGGAACAATAGAAGCATCTACATCGGCTGCAACAATTGCCACAATATTTCCGTCTTCATCTTTAATTGGTTCTAATATCGTTACCCATGATCCTAATAGATCCTCATATACTACTGTCATGTTTGCTTTTTTCGTGCTCATTACCTTATCGTATGCTTTCATCCAAAGATCTGGTTGTTTATAATATTCTCCCGGCCTTACGTCAACAACATTTGCTAACCCTGTAGACAAATCGACGATTAGTAACTCACCTTTTTCATTTTTTTTTGCTCCAACAATATAGGTTTGTCCAACACTATTCAATTCTTCCGTTGCTTCATCTAATTTCTCTGTTAACTTCTCTCTCTTTTCTCTTTGTGCCACTGGGTCTTTTGTAACATCTCTCACTATTTCTTCGTCTAATTTATGTAATACCGTATCTCCTGTTTCAAAAGAATGCCTTTCAAATATAGACATCATGCTATTTTGAAACATGTTAAAACTTAACGCTCCCATAGTACCAACAAGCGTCAAAATAACTAACACAGTTAACAATACATTCTTTTGAAGAAATGATAGCTTGTGCCAATATTTTTTCATCAACCTCACCTTTCTTAATTAACTTAATATAAAGGAAAACTATTAAAATATAAACCTTATCAACAACTGATAACAGTTCTCATTTGTTTGCAAATAAAAAAAAGACCAATGAAAAAGCATTGGTCAAGACCAACCCTATCCGTCCGGTAACTGGCTAGCGTAGCCTTTCGGCCTTAGCTCCTGTAGTTTTGCGTCCTAATGTTTCCATCAGTTTGCCTTTCTCGCTGAACGAGTTGAACGATATGGGAGTTCTATGAGAATTAAATTATTCTCTATCAAAGATTACAACATAAAAATTAAAATGTCTACCTATTTAGAGATACAAATGTAAAATTTGGATGCATTATTTTTTCGAAATAATTTAACAAAGTACGTGAATGTTACATTTCTTGTGTTATATAATAAAAAATGTATATAACACAAGGATTGTTTCGAGTATTTAATTTAATTTTCATTTAAATTAAATTATTCAAATATATCTTAACTAATGAATTTCGGAGGTAGTTTATCATGTTTTGGCTACAATTTCTTACGTTACTACTCTGCATTTTTATTGGCGCACGCCTAGGTGGAGTTGGTCTAGGAGTAATGGGTGGCGTTGGTATGGCAATACTTGTTTTCGTCTTCCACTTACAACCTACAGCTCCTCCTATTGATGTAATGCTCATGATTTTAGCAGTAATTACAGCTGCAGGTGCCCTGCAAGCTGCTGGAGGAATGGACTACCTTGTTCATCTGGCCGAGAAAGCATTACGAAAAAATCCAAAACGCATTACATTCTTTGCTCCAATTGTTACTTATTTATTTACACTCTGCGCAGGAACTGGTCACGTTGCTTATTCTGTACTTCCTGTCATCGCAGAAGTCTCTCGCGAATCCGGGATTAGACCGGAACGACCAATGTCAATTGCCGTAATCGCTTCCCAGCAAGCAATTACAGCTAGTCCTATATCAGCCGCAACAGTTGCACTTTTAGCAATGTTAGCTGACTATAAAATCACCTTATTAGATATTTTAAAAGTAAGTATCCCTTCTACTTTCATCGCTTGTATGGTAGCTGCATTTGTTGCTAGCAAAATGGGGAAAGAATTAAATGAGGACCCTGAATACTTGAAACGATTAAAAGAAGGAATGATTCCTAAGATTGAAGAGAAAAAAGAATTTATTGGTGTAAAAGGCGCTAAATTATCAGTTATCCTTTTCCTAGTAGGAACTTTTCTTGTCGTACTTCTCGGTTCATTTGAAGCACTTCGTCCAGGATGGATGGTTGATGGAAAGTTAGTTCGTCTTTCCATGCCAAACACAATTGAAATGGTTATGTTAACGATCGCAGCTCTTATTATTATTTTCTGTAAACCAAATGTAGAAAGCATCGTGTCTGGTAACGTCTTTAAAGCGGGTGCAACAGCAGTTGTTGCTATTTTCGGTATTGCTTGGATGGGAGATACTTTCTTTAACGGAAACTTAAATATGATTCAAGGATCAATTCAGCACCTAGTAACAAGTGCACCATGGCTATTTGCCATCGCATTATTCATTCTATCTATTTTACTATATAGCCAAGCAGCAACAGTACGTGCTTTAATGCCTCTTGGATTATCACTCGGTATTCCACCAGCACTACTAATCGCTATGTTCCCTGCAGTAAATGGATACTTCTTCATTCCAAACTATGGAACAATCGTTGCTGCCATTAACTTTGATCGTACTGGTACAACTGGCATTGGAAAATATGTTTTAAATCATAGCTTTATGATTCCAGGCCTAATCGCAACATTCACTTCTATCGGAATTGGAATGCTCTTAATTTCAATTATGTTTTAAAGAAAAAGCACAAATCCAAAGTTTTAAAGGGTTTGTGCTTTTTTAATCAAACGTTTGTTTAAATATTTTTAACTGTCCATTCTTCCATTATATTCTTTACTATTTGCGTGAAGTACCCTTTCTCTATAAACTCTTACTTACTTCCTCTGCTAGCTTCTTCGTACTTTCATACGCAGATTCCGCTAAACTAATGGCAGAAATAACAGAAATACCGTCTGCACCTGCCTCTATAACCGAAGCGGTATTTTCAATTGAAATGCCACCAATCCCGACAATCGGTATTATAATTCCTTGTTCTCTAAAATGAGCTAAACCTTTCGTTCCTTGCACCGCTTTCGTATCTTTTTTCGTACTCGTTGGGAAAATAGGGCCAACACCTAAATAATCCGCTCCATTTTCAATTGCCCAGCGTGCTTCTTCAATTGTATGTGTAGATACACCGATAATTTTGTCCCCCATTTTTTCACGAACAGAAGTAATTCCTTCATCATCTTGTCCAACATGCACGCCATCTGCATCTAACTCGAGAGCTAGTTCCACATCATCATTTACGATGAATGGTACACCGTACTCCTTACAAATTGCTTGTAGTTCTTTTGCGAAACAAATACGTTTCTCTCCCGTTAAAGCGCCTTCCCCCTTTTCACGAAATTGAAAGATTGTTATACCGCCTTCAAGTGCATCTCTCAATACTTGCAGTGGATCCTTCGTACAATTGTTACTTCCCATAATAAAATATACTGATAACAACCTGGACATTTCTGCCTTTGAAATACGCGACATTTATTTTCCCTCCTTACTATATAACCTCAATCTTCCCATACTTCTCTATATCACCCGAAGTCGTATTCGCTAACTGATTTAAAAATTCAATTTGGAAACTACCAGGTCCCTGCTCTACTGTCTTAGCAGCTGCTAGTTCCGCGGCTACACCATAAAACGTTAATGCAGCTACTGCTGCCTTTACATAATCCTTTTCTACCGCTACAAATGCTCCTATTACAGAAGTTAGTAAACAACCAGTTCCCGTAACTTTCGTCAAAATAGGGTGACCATTTCGAATAACAATAGTTCGCTCTCCATCTGTAACAACATCTTCTTTTCCAGTAATCACCGCAACTGTATTCAATTCGTCCGCTGCCTGCTTTGCAATACTTACGACATTACCATTTCCAGCACCAGCGTCTACCCCTTTAATTTCCCATCTCTCATTAATAACGTTCGCTATTTCAGCTGCATTTCCGCGAATAATTGCTAACTCGATTTCAGCCGGAATATGTCTCGCAACTTCTGTTCGATAAGACGTTGCTCCTGCACCAACTGGATCAAACAGTACTGGTACATTGTTCACATTTGCTGATTTACCGGCAAGTAACATCGCTTCTACTTCTTCCGGACGAAGTGTTCCCATATTTAATACTAATGCTCCAGCAATGCTAGCCATTTCTGCCACTTCTTCTTTTGCATACGCCATTACAGGTGATGCCCCTAATGCTAATAAACCGTTAGCTGTAAAATTTGTGACAACAACATTTGTAATATTATGAACGAGCGGATTAGATTCTCTCACCAAATCCACTACTTTGCTAATTTCTTTCATATTCATCCTTCTCATCCCCTAACTATAGTGATGGGAGATACACAAAAAGGCACTTTGCGCGTACGCAAAGTGCCTGAACATGTGCTTTTACACTCTCCCTACGCTGGCATTATCCAACAGGTTCAAATGGTCAATGACGGATTAGTCATACTCTCAGTTTGCATCCACAAACTCCCATGTGTTTATTATTCATCTACTTCAAAGTCTACTCTTATTCTAGTAAAATAACAAGTTCTTTACTTTTCTATTTAATATAGAAGCAACCTATAAAACAATAAGCATAATCAAGTGAAACTTTAATCAGTGAGTGTTTTGTTCATTCCACTAAAAACAGCTCAAATATGGAGCGAAACTGAATCTCAAGAAGATGTATGCTATAGTTAACGTATGGAATTTTGAAAGGATGTTTTTAATATGTCAAAAAGCGTTGTAATCGCTGAAAAACCTTCCGTTGCACGTGATATTGCGCGTGTACTGAAGTGCGAAAAAAAAGGAAACGGCTACCTTGAAGGTAGTAAATATATTGTAACTTGGGCTTTAGGACATCTCGTTACACTAGCTGATCCAGAAAACTATGATGTGAAATATAAAAAGTGGAATTTAGAAGATTTACCGATGCTACCTGAACGTTTGAAATTAACGGTTATTAAACAAACAGGGAAACAATTTAATGCTGTAAAAAGTCAGCTTCTTAGAAAAGATGTAAATGAAATCATTGTAGCAACAGACGCTGGCCGTGAAGGAGAATTGGTCGCTCGTTGGATTATTGATAAGGTTCGAGTTAACAAACCAATCAAACGTCTATGGATTTCATCTGTTACTGATAAAGCAATTAAAGATGGTTTCGCAAATTTAAAACCAGGTAAAGCATATGACAATTTATATGCTTCAGCAGTTGCGCGTTCAGAAGCTGACTGGTATATCGGTCTTAACGCGACTCGAGCTTTAACGACTCGCTTTAATGCCCAGCTGAATTGCGGCCGTGTACAAACACCTACTGTCGCTATGATCGCTAATCGTGAAGATGAAATAAAGAACTTCAAAGCTCAAACTTACTACGGCATTGAAGCTCAAACAACAAATCAATTAAAACTAACTTGGCAAGATGCAAACGGTAATAGCCGTAGTTTTAATAAAGAAAAAATTGATGATATTGTAAAAAATCTAGATAAACAAAATGCCACTGTTGTGGAAATTGATAAAAAGCAGAAGAAATCATTCTCTCCTGGTCTTTATGATTTAACTGAATTACAGCGTGATGCAAATAAAAAGTTTGGTTATTCTGCTAAAGAAACATTAAACATTATGCAGAAGTTATATGAACAACATAAAGTGCTAACGTATCCTCGTACAGATTCACGTTACATTTCATCTGATATCGTTGGAACACTTCCAGAACGTCTAAAAGCGTGTGGCGTCGGAGAATACCGTCCTTTAGCACATAAAGTATTACAAAAGCCTATCAAGCCTAATAAATCATTTGTTGATGATAGTAAAGTAAGTGATCATCATGCAATTATTCCAACAGAAGGATATGTTAACTTCTCAGCCTTCACAGATAAAGAGCGTAAAATTTATGATCTAGTTGTAAAACGTTTCTTAGCTGTTTTATTCCCAGCATTCGAATACGAGCAACTAACGTTACGCACAAAAGTCGACAATGAAACGTTCATTGCACGCGGAAAAACAATTTTACATGCCGGTTGGAAAGAAGTATATGAAAATCGCTTTGAAGATGATGATGTAACTGATGACGTAAAAGAGCAACTTTTACCTCGCATTGAAAAAGGCGATACATTAACTGTAAAGTTAATTATGCAAACATCAGGTCAAACGAAAGCACCTGCACGTTTTAACGAAGCAACTTTACTTTCAGCAATGGAAAATCCTACAAAATATATAGATACGCACAATAAACAACTTGCTGATACATTAAAATCAACTGGTGGATTAGGTACTGTAGCAACACGAGCTGATATTATCGATAAGCTATTCAATTCATTCTTAATTGAAAAACGTGGTAAAGATATTCACATTACTTCAAAAGGCCGTCAATTACTTGATTTAGTGCCAGAAGAGTTAAAATCACCTACACTAACTGGTGAGTGGGAACAAAAACTTGAGGCAATTGCAAAGGGTAAACTGAAAAAAGAAGTATTCATTTCAGAAATGAAGAACTATACGAAAGAAATTGTTTCTGAAATTAAATCGAGTGATAAAAAATATAAACATGACAACATTTCAACGAAGTCTTGTCCAGACTGCGGTAAACCAATGCTAGAGGTAAACGGCAAAAAAGGAAAAATGCTCGTTTGCCAAGACCGTGAATGTGGTCATCGTAAAAATGTATCCCGTACAACAAACGCCCGTTGTCCTCAGTGTAAGAAAAAATTAGAATTACGTGGCGAAGGTGCAGGACAAATCTTTGCATGTAAATGTGGCTATCGCGAGAAATTATCAACATTCCAAGAGAGACGTAAAAAAGAATCTGGAAACAAAGCTGATAAGCGTGACGTTCAAAAATATATGAAACAACAGAACAAAGAAGAAGAACCATTAAATAACCCGTTCGCAGAAGCATTAAAAAAATTAAAATTTGATTAAACAAAAAGGTTCCTACCTCTATCGGTAGGAACCTTTTATGTTAGTGAATGATTTTACTTCCTTTTGCATTCTCAACAAATTTTTCACTTGATTTATTAATTGGTGTTTTCAGTAATAATGCAGCAACAATCATAACTACTACGAAAGCACTCAGTACAAGTAAATCTCTCGTTACTATATCCCAAAGCATTCCACCCACTGTTTCACGAATTGCACTAATTGCGTATGTGAATGGTAAGAACGGATAAAGTGCTTGGAAGAACGCTGGCGTCATTTGAATTGGGAATGTTCCACCCGATCCTGCTACTTGTAGTACAAGTAAAATAATCGCCATCGATTTCCCAACGTTTCCGAAAATAGAAACAAGTGAGTATACGATACAAACGAAGACTCCACCAATAAATAAACTAAATAACACAAACCAGAACTTATCGACTACGTACGTACCGAGTAAGAATATATCTCCCATTGATACGATAAACGCTTGTGAAAGACCTATCGTTAAGAATGTTAATAAACGTCCGAAGTAAATTTCATGGCTCTTATAATTCGCGCCTTCTTCGTGCACTTCTACCGTTAATAATGAAACCATTAATAATGCGCCCACCCATAATGCAAGCACTGTATAGAATGGTGACATTGCTGAACCGTAGTTCGGCATCGCAAATAATTTATTCTCTTTTAAATTTACTGGATTCGCAAAGTAGTCACTTTGCTTTTCAACATCGTTTTTCAATAAGCGTATGATGTCTTTTATATCCTCTTCAGATTCAAAATCACGAATTTTATTTGCTAAGTCTTTAATCTTTTTCTCAGTCTCCGGCATTTCAGCTTTAATATCTGTTAATTTCTTTTTACCATCAACTAAGCCTTTTGATGAATCTTCTAGTAACTTTTTAACATCTGGAAGCTTTTTGTCTGCCTCTTTTAAAATTTGAGATGTGTTTTTAGACATACGTTTCGTACGTTCAATTGCTGTGTTAAAGTTTGGAACGATTTCTGAATCATATGTTGCTAAGAAATCTCCTAATTGAGCTGAAGCATTTTTAGTCGCTTCATTAATACTTTCTACAACCTCTTTTGTAGGCTTCTGTCCATTGTTAATTAGTGTAGTTGCTTTATTCGTTGCATCGATACCTTTTTGAACAGAATTTTGTATTTTGTTCAATTTTGCAATTCCACCATTAAGGTTTTTTCCGCTATTTACATCTGCTAATACTTTATTTGTGCTTTCTAAAACCGGAATCGCATCACCAATTAGATTATTAGTAGCTTGTAATTGACCATTTAAATCGTTTAAAGCTACTTTTGTGCTATCTAATCCATTAACACCTCTATTATTTACGTCTGCTATAGCACCTTCTAAATTACTTTTCGCCTTTTCATATTCATTTTTCACACTATCGTAAGCTTCATTTGCATCAGCTTTAGCTTGATCGACTGTGCTAACTGCTTTTTTATAATCTGCTACAAACGTTTCATTATAATCTTTTTCAGCTTGATCAATTAATCCATTTGCTGCATCTAATTTTTGATTCGCTACATCTGTTACATCTTTCTTTACTTCTTGTCCTTTGCCAATAACATTTAAAATATCTTTAATACCATTGTTTGCATTTTCCATACCTTTTTTAACATTAGTTAAGTGATCCACTCGACCTTGGAAAAAGCTTTGACCAAAATCAGTCGTCGCCGATTTTTGAAGTTCAGTAAATACATTAATAAGGTATGCAATACTGTCTGTACGACCTTGAAGAATTTCAGAAACCGCATTAAGGTCTTGTTTTGCCTTTTCTGGATCAAACTGACCATTTTGTAATCCATTCACAACACTTTTTCCGTATGCTGTTCCTGCACGTGCTGAGTTTAAAACATTATTCACTGTTTGATTAATGTTTCTTGCAATATTTTTATAACCTTCATCATTCATCTTTGAAAGATCCGGCCGTGCTGGAAACTCCGGTAATCCCTTCATACCAGAAAGATCTATCCCTGGATTCATTAAAAAGTTCGTAAAAGCATTGGCCTTATCCATAACATCTTTTGCTACAGTTAAATTATTTCTCATTGTTCCAGGTGCATTTTGCAATGTGTGATCATTGTTTGCAAAGAACTTATCTAAATTTGTTAACGCTTCTTGCCCATCATTAATAACACTTTCTACAACCGGTAACTCTTTTTGTGCTACCTTCACAACATCTTCTGCTCGAGTCGCATCATCTAACGCCTTATCCATCAGTGTATTCATTTCTGGGAACTGCGCTTCTAACTTAAAGACAAGATCTTTTACTTTCTCGATACTTGGTAAGTTTGTTTCTAAATCGATTCCAAGGTCATTGAAGATTTTAAAAATCTCACCGTTCGCTGTTTTAACGAAGTTTTTACTAATTTCTTCCGTAATACCTGATGCACCTTTTGCTGTAATTTTCGGTGCAATCGCATTTACCTTTTCATTTACATAGTAATCAAGTTCTGGTTTCTGTGGATTTTCATCCAGAACAGTTGCAATTTTTTCAGAGAAGTCTTTTGGGATTGTAATGCTTGCATAGTAATCCCCGCGTTCAACTCCGTAAATTGCCTGCTTTTCGTCTACAAACTTCCAACCAAGATTTTTGTTTTTCTTCAGAGAATCTACAATCTCGTCCCCGATATTGATATCTTTCCCTCTTAAATTAGAGCCTGCATCTTGGTTAGAAACTGCAATGGGAACCTCTTTTGTATTTCCATATGGATCCCAAGAAGCTTTAATGTTAAACCATGCATATAACGATGGTAAAATCATTAACCCTAAAACAATAACAATTGCAGCCCAATGTTTGGCTACATTCCGTAAATCTGTCTTATAAATACGCCAAATTTGTTTCATAAAAGTTATCACCTAATTATATATTTTTCCTTCTTTAGAAAATGATACATACATTTTGCAATTATATCACTTTCTACATCGTGGATTAACCAAAAACGAACTATTTTTTCCCATTAACTTTGACTTACTACATTATATAACGAAGTGAGTCAAAGTATGAATACAAAATGACTAAATCGGTTTTACATTCAATAATAACAAATATATAGGAAATGTCATAAAAAATACAAGTATTTTCTCTTGGAAATACTTGTATTCCTCAAAAAAATCCTCACAGCTTTTCATCATCTGTGAGGATTTCTTCTATTATATATCTACTTGTACTTCTACACCGAAATGATCTGAAATTACCTTTCGGTTTGTACCATTAAATATGACTTTTGAAGAATAGACCTTTTCACTTTGGTTACACAGTATTAAATCGATTCGCAAATTATGTTTATTTTCATCCCAACCAGCAATCTCACCTTGGACAGTTGTTCCCTCATCCTTCTCTATCGCTAGTTCATATGTGTCATACAAACCTTTTTGCATCGTATACTCATAACCCTCACCTTTCAAACGGGCATTGTTATTAAAATCACCCATTAAGAAGGCAAGCTCATTGCTATCTACACGCTCCATCAAACGATCGATTTGACCTTTGAATGATTCTTCTTCATCATTCCACCAACCGAGGTGGCAAGAGTAAAACGTGATGCTTTTATCATTATACGCAATTGTTGCACTTACAATTTTGCGTGTTTTCCAATACGTTGTATCCTTATTTTCTGATATAAAGAACGTATTTTCTTTTATAATACTATGCTTCGTTATAATCGCTAATCCTTCTTCATACACATCATAACCAATATGAGAGAAATCCCAAGTAATATTGTAATCTTTTACATGTAACGCTTTTAACTCTTCTAATAGTAAAAGTCCAAAATTATCTTCTTTCTTGTTACCGCATACATTTTCAGCCCCTATCGACTGACTGACTTCTTGCAATGCGATGACATCGTACTCTTCTTCTTGAATGACTTTAGCAAGATATTTTATCTTTTCTATTTGATTTTCTTCTTGCCAAGAGTGACAGTTTAAAGTTAGCAATTTCATATTATTACGCACCTAACATATCTTGAATGTCTGACTTTAATACGTCAGCTTTCGGACCATATACTGCTTGTACACCTTTATCTTTTACAATCAGTCCTAAAGCACCATTTTGTTTCCACTGTGCTTCTGGTGCAACAACATCTAAATCTTTTACTGTTACACGTAAACGTGTCATGCAAGCATCTACGTCAGCAATATTATCTTTTCCACCTAATAAATCAATAACTTTTGTTGCTAATGAACCATCTTGTACATTTCCTGTTCCTTCTGATACCTCATCTTCATTATCAATATAGTTACCTGCACGTCCTGGTGTTGGTAAGTTGAACTTTTTAATTAAGAAATTGAATAATGTAAAGTTCAGACCGAAGAATACTAATGAAACGATAACGAAATTGATTAAATCTCTAGTTAGTCCTGCATTAACCATCATCGGTGTACGAGTAATTAACTCAATAAATCCAAATGCGTGAACACGTAAATTGATTAAATCTGCTAATGCGAATGCAAGTCCTGTTGTAATTGCATATACAACATATAATACTGGAGCAATAAACATGAACATGAATTCAATTGGTTCTGTTACACCTGTTAAGAATACTGCTAATGCTGCTGATAAGAACATTGGTTTATATTTTGCACGTTTTTCTTTATCAACATTACGGAACATTGCGAATGCAATACCCATTAATGCTGCTGTTGAACCGATAACTTGTCCAGCTTTGAAACGAGCAGGTACAACATTATTTAATAGATCGTTATATGCTTTTGTATCCCCATTTGCTAATAAGTTATTTAAATCTGTAATCCATGCAAGCCATAATGGATCTTGTCCTGCTACAACTTGTCCAATTTTTGAGCCAGTTAACATCGTGTATGTTCCGCCTAGCTCTGTGTAGTTCATCGGAATCGTTAACATGTGGTGTAAACCGAACGGTAATAGTAAACGCTCTAACGTTCCATATACAAACGGTGCAACAACTGGTGCGCTATCTTTAGATGCTGCAATCCAGCGACCAAATTCATTTAATCCACTTTGGATGAATGGCCATAAAAGTGATAATACAATCGCAGTGACTGTAGACCAAACAATTACAACGAATGGTACGAATCGTTTTCCATTAAAGAATGCTAATGCCTGTGGCAGTTTGTTATAGTTATAATATTTGTTATATAAAGTAGCTCCTAAGAAACCTGTGATAATCCCTACGAACACTCCCATGTTTAATGCTGGTGCACCAAGTACAGAAGTAAAGTAATCTTTTACAACTAAATCTCCTGCTAATAATGAAGAAACTGTTGCTTTTGAATCCGCTAACATTTCAGCGTTTACGCCAAATATAGCTCCTGTAATTCGGTTTGTTAAGACGAATGCTAATAGCGCTGCAAATGCGCCACCCGCACGATCTTTCGCCCAAGACCCCCCAATTGCTACTGCGAATAAGATGTGTAAATTTGTAATAATTGCCCAACCGATGTCTTCCATTACGCGAGCGATTGTATGAACTGCGTTAATATCCCCAGCAGACATCCCAATTAACTTACCGATAGAAATCATTAAACCAGCTGCTGGCATTACAGCTACAACAACTAATAACGCTTTCCCAAACTTTTGCCAAAAATCAAAAGACGTAATTTTCATCTGTTCTTCCTCCCCTTTATTTATAACAACATAATAATTTAAATTATAATTTCTGTTTCCTTTATGAAAACGATTCCTCATGTTACTTTATTTTTATCCTTTACGCAACCGTTTTCATAAATCTATTTTAATAAAAGCGTTTTCACTTTGCAATAGAAATTTATTTTTTTTAATAAAAAAAGATGCTCTAAGAGCATCCTTTTTTATTATGAAATACGATAAACCCTTGTTTCATAAGGCTTTAACGTGATTTTAGTTACTTGTTCATGTTCCGCAATTTCATAGTTATTTAAAAGCAAACGTTTGCGTTCTAGTGCAAATGAATCGTCATTATACACAGCTTCCTCTTTTGAGATATTACTAATTACAACGATTTTTTCATCGTTTAATGTACGAGTATATGCATAAATTTGCGGATCATCTTCTAAAAGTAAATCGTACGTACCGTAATTCAGTACATCGTGCTCTTTTTTCAGGGCAATCATTTTCTTATAGAAATTGAAAATAGAGTTCTCTTCATTCTTTTGCTTTTCAACATTAATTTCTTTATAGTTTGGATTCATACCAAACCAAGACGCACCTGTTGTGAAGCCAGCATTTATCTCATCGTTCCAATGCATAGGTGTACGTGAATTATCGCGGCAAGAAGCCCATATAATTTCCATCATATCTTGATGGGATACACCCTCTGCAATTTTCTCGCGATATAAATTTTTAATTGCTACATCATCGTAATCTTCAATATTTGGGAATTGAACATTTGTCATCCCAATTTCTTGTCCTTGATAAATAAACGGTGTACCGTGCATAAAGAAATACATTGCTCCAAGAGCTGTCGCACTTTCACGCCAATATTGTTTATCATCTCCCCAAGTTGAAACGATACGTGGCTTATCGTGATTCTCAATATATAAAGCATTCCATCCTTTATTCTCTAACCCTTTTTGCCATTTCGTTAATACCTTTTTCAATCCTACAACATCAAGGTCTTTCTTCTTTTCTGCATCCCATAAACTTAAATGTTCGAATTGGAATACCATATTGAACTTACCTTGCTCTTCTCCAACCCAAAGCTCAGCATCCTCAATCTTAACACCATTCGCTTCACCAACAGTCATAATATCGTACTTAGAAAATGTATTTTCTTTTAACTCTTCTAATAAAGGTTGAATACCGTCCACATTCATATGTTTATCAAAAGATGGTACATACTTTAGTTCTTTTGGATTTGGCATATCTTTAAAGCCATCTTCTTTTTTAATATGGCTGATCGCATCCACACGGAAACCATCAATTCCTTTATCAAGCCACCAATTAACTGTATCGTATAACACTTCGCGAACTTCTTTATTCTCCCAGTTTAAGTCTGGCTGTTTACGCGAGAATAAGTGTAAATAATATTGTTCTGTTACTTCGTCATATTCCCATGCCGAACCATTAAAAATACTTTCCCAGTTGTTCGGTTCCGCACCATCTTTGCCATCGTGCCAAATATACCAATCACGCTTCGGATTGTCTTTAGATGAACGAGACTCAATAAACCATGGATGTTCATCACTTGTATGATTAATAACTAAATCAATAATAAGCTTCATATCACGCTTATGAACTTCATCTAGTAAAGCATCGAAGTCTTCCATCGTACCGAACTCATCCATGATATCTTGATAATCACTAATGTCATAACCATTGTCATCATTAGGTGACTTATACATTGGACAAATCCAAATTACATCTATACCTAAATCTTTTAAATAATCCAGTTTTGCAATAATACCTTGTAAATCCCCAATACCATCACCATTTGAATCCATAAAGCTACGTGGATAAATTTGATAAGCAACCGCTTCTTTCCACCATGTTTTATTCATAGTCATTCTCTCCTTTTGCATTCCATCGGAATTTTTATGCAAACGTTTTCGTAACACTATCATAACAAAATATGAATAGTTTGCAACTGTTTTCATTGAACTCTATGTAGATTCCTCATTCTTATGCTTTATTTATTTCTCACAAAGACAAATCTCATTCCTCACCTGCTCTTGTCCACGCACGATACATACGCTTTTCATATATTAATAAAAAGCACTGCTTATTTTAGAAAGGAGTGATACATTGAAACAAACAAAATTAACAGGTCGTATCGTTGTTCCTTCAGATCCTGACTATGATGTAGCCCGAATGAATTTAAATTTAAGTATTCAAAAACTCCCTTGTATTATTGTTTTTTGCCAAAATAAAAATGATGTGTGTAACGCCTTAAAATGGGCACGCGAGCGTCATGTACCATTTCGCTTAAGAAGCGGACGTCATAGCTATGAAAATTTTTCTCTTTTAAATAGAGGACTTATTATTGATGTGAGTGAAATGCATCGCATTACTGTTAATACAGATAAATTAACAGCAACAATTGAAGCTGGTGCAAACCTTGGCACTGTTTATAAAGAGCTTTGGAATTATGGTGTGACAATACCAGCTGGTACAAGCGCAAGCGTTGGAATTGTTGGATTAACACTTGGCGGTGGTATCGGTATGCTTTCACGCTTATTTGGATTAACATGTGATCAATTAATAGAAGTTGAAATGGTACAAGCATGTGGTAAATTTGGAGCAAAAATCATTCGTGCAAGCGAACATGAAAACCATAACTTGTTTTGGGCGTGCCGCGGCGGTGGTGGTGGCAACTTCGGAATTATTACTTCTTTGACTTTTCGAGTACACCCTATAAAAAATGTATCAATCTTCTCGATTACATGGGAATGGGAGGATTTTATTGCTGCATTTCAAGCTTGGCAAAAATGGGCGCCTTATATAGACGAACGTCTCACTTCATCAATTGAATTATTTACAAAGCAACAAAACAAAATTGAAGCACAAGGTGAGTTTGTTGGCTCTGCCTCTGAACTCCATACCTTATTATCTCCTCTTCTTGAAACTGGTACCCCCTCTCTCTTTATAGATGAAGTTCCTTATATAAAGGCTGTTGAATTTTTTAACAGTGGTAACATCCCTGAAAACTTCAAGCGCTCCGGTTCCTACGTATATAAACCTATTCCTCTTAAAGGAATTCAAATCATGCAGTATTTTCTTTCTCATGCACCAAACAAAGATGCGAGTATTTGGCACCAATCACTCGTTGGTGCTGTTGAAAATATTCCGCCTACTGAAACAGCTTATTTCCATCGTAAAGCAATTATTGCGCAAGAATACATTACCTCTTGGAAATGTGATGATGAAGAAAATCGAAATATACGCTGGGTTAAAGATTTACGAGAAAGCTTAGATCCTTATACACTAGGTGACTATGTCAATTGGCCCGATATCGACATTAAAAATTGGCAAACTAGTTATTATGGCCCTAACTTTCAAAGATTACGTAAAGTGAAAACCATATATGATCCTTGCAATGTTTTTCGTTTTCAACAAAGTATCCCACCCTTTCATACGTAAAAAAAGGAAGAACAAAATACTGTTCTTCCTTTTTACATTGAAAATCGTTCAATTGTTTGTTTCAAGTCTGTTGCTTGTTTCTCTAAATCCTTTAATAATTGATCGATCGCTATCATATTTTTAGATTGTTGCAACGTCACACGTGCTACTTCTTGTGAACCTGCTGATGTTTCTTCAGCAATTGCTGCTACAGCCTTCGTCTGAGCTCCTGTTTGATGAATGTGACTCACTTGTTCGTTCATATAGCCACTAATTTGCTTCGTTGCATCGGCTACTTCCATAACACTTGATGACATTTCTTTTAAAATTAATTCCGTAGCTTCCCCACGTTTCGCCTCTTCTTTAGCTATTTTCACTTGTTCTGTCATTTTCATTGCAACTTGTTGTACTTCCTCTTGCATGTTTCGTAATAACTGCGATATGTTTCTTGCAGAATGATCGCTTTCATCAGCAAGTTTCCGTACTTCTTCCGCAACAACCGCAAAGCCTCTTCCGTGCTCTCCTGCACGAGCAGCCTCAATAGAAGCGTTTAGTGCTAATAAATTAGTTTGGCTAGCAATCTCACTCACAACAGATACAATGTGTTCTACTTGTTTCATTCTTTCCTCTAACTTCTGTACATTTTGCATTGAATCTTCATTTTCTTTCGCCAATGTTTGAATACCTTGAATTAAAGACGTAAAGACACGAGTACTATGTCCTAAAGCTTGCACCATTTCTAAAGACAACTCATCAGACTGTTTTGCTTTCTCTTCTACTTCACTTGCAATAGAAGTTGTTGTATCAACAGCAGAAACAATCGCTTGAATTGATGCCGCTGATTGCTCAGCGCCAGAAGAAATCTCTGCAAGTGTTTCAGAAACACCTTGTGCTTGTTTCGTTGCTTCACCTGTTTGTTTTCTAATTTGCTGTACTTGATTGTTTGTATACGAAAATGTAGTATCAATATTTTTTACCATACCTCTTAAGTTCCCCAGCATCATATTAAATGCTACACTTAAAGATTTAATCTCATCATCTGTTGTTGGTAACGGGACATCTTCACGAATATCGCCATCCGCTGCCTTTCTTGCAGCCTCCTCCAACTTTCGCAGTGGTTTAATTAAAAAAATTGCTGCTCCATATGCTAAAATTCCAGACCATACTACACCTAATAACATAACGATAATATTATAAACAGTTTGACTTACATAACTTTGAAAATAATCGTATACCACATAAATAAAAAATATACTTGTTGAATATGTAATTAAAGCTAAAACTGTAGTGAATAGCATAAGTTGTGTACGTAAGCCAAAGGAAAATGTCTTCCTTTCTTTTTCCATCTCTTCTTTCCCCCTTTTTATAAGCAATATAAGTACTACCTATATATTATTATCCATATTTTCGTTATAGAAAGATATAGGGATTTTAAAAATCATTATTCCCTTGAATATCAAATCACCCAAAAAAAATAAAGGATTCTGACAATTTATGACTAATAACAGAAATAAGGGGCAACATTTGTAAAATATATTTTTGACTGGGGGTTTTGTATGATTCAGGTTCGAAATCTAGTAAAATCATTTGGCTCACTTGATGTTTTAAAAGGAATTGATTTAGAAGTACAAGAAAAAGAAGTTGTTGTTTTAATTGGTGCCAGTGGTTCCGGTAAAAGTACATTACTTCGCTGTCTTAACTTTTTAGAAATGTACGATGAAGGTGAAATTCACTTACAAGGTGAACGAATTGATCCAAAGCATTCAAATTTAAACAAAGTCCGTGAAAATGTCGGTATGGTTTTTCAGCACTTTAACCTCTTTCCCCATATGACCTCACTAGAAAACATCATAGAAGCACCTATTCATGTAAAAAAATTAGAAGCTGCAAATGCAAAGGAAATTGGAAATCAGCTTTTGCAAAAAGTCGGTCTACAAGATAAAGCAGATGTAACTCCCCACCTCCTGTCAGGTGGTCAAAAACAGCGCATTGCCATTGCACGAGCTCTTGCTATGAATCCTAAAATTATGCTATTTGATGAACCCACCTCAGCCTTAGACCCTGAACTTGTTGGAGAAGTATTGCAAGTTATGAAAGAACTTGCTGAAGAAGGAATGACTATGGTTATTGTTACTCATGAAATGAATTTCGCAAGAGATGTAGCTGATCGTGTCATTTTTATGGATGATGGAAAGATTGTAGAGGACGCTCCGCCAGCGCAATTCTTTTCAGCTCCATCACATGAACGAGCAAAACAATTTCTACGCAACGTTTTATAATGTAACTTCTGTTTCAAGCGAAAAGAAATACATTCATACGGTGCATAGCTAATCATCTAAATAAAATATCTCAATAACATACTTAAAACCATCCGTATGATCAATATATAGGAGGGGTTTTATGAAAAGAAAACTATTAACCATTGTTGCGAGTATTACATTATGTACATCCTTTATACTAGGAGCCTGTAGTAAGGAAAGTGCTACTACTTCTTCAAATGGTGAAAAAGAATTTCGTTATGCGATGAGTGGCTTGTATAAACCTTTTAACTATAAAGAAAATGACGGAAAACTTGTCGGTTTTGATGTGGAAATAGGTGAGGCACTTGCGAAAAAAATGAATATGAAACCAACACCTATTACAAACCCATGGGAAACGCTAATCCAAGGTCTCAAAGCGAAAAAGTATGATGTAATACTGGGCAGTATGGCAATTACAGAAGAACGCTTAAAAGCTGTTAATTTCTCAAATCCTTATTATCGTTCTGGTGCCCAAATCTTTGTAGCTAAAAAGAATACGTCTATCTCTTCACCAGAAGATTTGAAAGGTAAGAAAATTGGTGTTGTAAAAGCTAGTACCTTTAAGGACCTTGTTGCAAAACATACAGATCAAATTACAGAATACGATAGCGATATTACTGCACTTATGGACTTAGAGCCTGGACGTATTGACGCAGTAATCACAGATCAAATGGTTGGTTTGCGCATGATCAAAGAAGGTAAATCAAATATAAAAGAAGCTGGAAAACCATTAAACCTTGATGAAATGGGAATTGCTATTCGTAAAGATGATAAAGAAATGGTTGAGAAAGTAAATAAAGCTTTAGATGAAATCATTAAAGATGGTACGTATGAAAAGATTAGTAAAAAATGGTTTGGGCGTAACATTCTTGGTGAAGAGGAAAAAACAAAGTAAATTAGCTAGTCAAATGTTCCATGAATTATGCCCCACTTTTTATCCCGCTATTTATGGGCAGTAAAACTCCCAATTAGTGTGGGTAAATAATCAGTGGGGTATTTCATTCCCTACCAAAATCCATACAATATGAGGTGACACATATGTTTGAAATTTTTATGTCTACTTATCCCACACTCTTAAAGGCTACTATTGTCACATTACAATTAACACTAACATCCCTATTACTCGGTTCACTAATTGGATTACTATTCGCTTTTTTTCGAATCTCTAATAATAAAGTTTTAAATAGTATTGCTCATGTATATATCGCCATTATTCGTGGTACACCTTTAATTGTTCAAATCGCCATTCTCTATTTCGGTATTACATCTATTATTGTTTTCACCCCTTTTTGGGCAGGAGCAATTGCTTTAGCAATCCATAACGGTGCATATATTACTGAAATTTTCCGCGGATCCATCCAATCTGTTGACCGTGGACAATTGGAAGCTGCTCGCTCTCTAGGTATGCCGTATCCTTTAGCGATGCGCCGCATCGTATTACCGCAAGCATTTCGTCAATCTCTTCCTCCTTTAGGAAATCAGTTTATTATTGGATTAAAAGACTCTTCCCTCGTTGCATATGTAGGATTGTCCGAATTATGGGGATCAGGTTTATCAATTGCTGCAGGTAACTTCCAACAATTAGATACATACATGATCGTTGGTTTATATTACCTCGTACTTGTTCTTCTATTTACTTATTTTGTTAACCTTTTAGAAAAACGACTACAGCGAAAAGAAACAAATTCAGTTCAAGTTAGTGCAAAGAATAAAAAAGAAGTCTCTTTATAAGAAAAAGCAAGCCAGAGATGGCTTGCTTTTTCACTGCAAAAATATATTAATTTTTATTGATTTGCTTTTTTAATGCTCTCTTCTTCCTCTATATGTTCCTCACGATATGAAATATTATGAGGATCTAGTCCATTTCCTAAAGAACCATAGAAATGCTCTCTATGCGGATCCACTAATTCACTTCCTTGATAATACACACGTGGTGTATTCCATAGCGCTGCCAAAGCTTTTGTCATTGGCATCTCATGATAGCGTTCCGGCCACATTTCTTTAATCTTTTCTTTTACTAACGGATAGTATTTTGAACTCATAGCAGGGAACAGATGATGTTCTGTATGATATGAGAAATTGAAATGTAAAACGTCTACCCAGCGCGGCACTGTTACTGACAAACAGTTTGCTAACGGATCATTTACTGGAACAATTGGATTTAAGCGGTGATTTGTTGCGATATATGCCATTACAATAAAGTTAGCAATTAACAACGGAATGACATATGCAAATAACCATTTTCCAGGTCCCATAATAAACAATAAACTAATCCAAACTGTCCAAGGCAAAAGAAGTTGAAGCCATACAGATTTTTGATTGGATGACTTGAACTCTTTTATAAAATGAAAGAACATTCGAGTCGAATGCAATGTAAATTGAATTGTTAGTGACAGAAAACTAAAGAATGAACGTACATGTAGAGGCATACGATATACCCAACTCAAAAACTTACTCTTCTTAAGTTTCTCAAGTGTCGGCCATGCATCCGGATCATTCTCTTCATGCTGTGTATGAACATGATGCGTTGCATTATGCCACTTTCTCCAAAGCTTTGGCCCTGTTGATAATGGCATAAATGCAATCGCGCCTAAGAAGTCACGAAGCCATGCCTTTCTTACAACTGTTCCATGTAAAATTTCATGCCCTAAAAATCCTAGTGAAGCAAAACATAATCCAAGAACAATCGCAATTCCTAGATTCGCCCACACATTCAATTCAAATACACCAATCGATATTAACCCCGCCAATGCCACAAGCAAATAGGCCAGTCCACCAAATAAACGAGTAGGCACTGGTTTAAATGCTTTTTTCGGCAAATGTGGTGATACACGTGCTGCATACCACCCAAACGTATGAAGCTCCTTCATCCTTTTGCCCCTTTCTTATGCCGCGCCTTGCGCAACTTACATATATCAATTCTTGCTTCCAGATTGATTTTTACTAGATGATCCAAAAAGCATCTATTATAAGGAAAATATACTCACTCTATCGTCACTTATTTTTCGCTTTTATTATCAATGAAAAACATTTCTCTTTTTACTCTCTATCAACCTTTCCACATGATGAATCATAACAATAGAATTTCTATATTGTCAATAACTTTTATGACCTAGTAATAAAAGTTGGTTATATTTTTATAATCATACTTTATTTCACTAAAGAAAATGTATAGATTCCATAAGGATTCACCTACTATATATAGACATTTTCTTAAACGCCATAGACTCTATCTCATTCAATAACTCTCTATGTAATCAACAAACAGAATCACTTAAATTTAGTTTTATATAAATCCTACTTCTTCATAATGCCCCACCTAATTAATTATATTAAAATAATTTATAACCTCTTTTAATAAAGATAGACTACTTCTAAAACAACACACATGAATTTCATATAATATGGAAATATTAAAAGGAAAATTGTTCTAAAATCAGGAGGTTTCCGCAATGACAAGTGATACATTTCCACAACTGCCGCTATCTTATTGGATTGAATCTACTCAGTTTCCTACTTTCTCTCGTTTATCCGAAAATATAAAGACGAAAGTTGCTATTATCGGTGCTGGTATTACAGGTATTACTACTGCTTATTTACTTGCAAAAGAAGGCATCGATGTTGTGTTAATTGATTCTGGGCTTATTTTAAATGGAACGACTGGACATACAACAGCAAAGGTAACAGCACAACATGATCTTATTTATGATGAATTAATAAATCATTTTGGTGTAGAAAAGGCCGGGCTTTACTATGAATCAAATAATAAGGCTCTACAATTCATAAATGAAACTGTTCAAACATATAAAATCGACTGTAATTTCTCAAATGAAGATTCATATTTATATACAACTACTGATAATGGATTAAGAAATTTATCGAAAGAATATGAAGCTTATCAAAAATTAAATATACCTTGTGACTATGTTCAATCTCTATCGATTCCTATTCCAGTACAATCTGCGCTTGTAATGAAAAATCAAGCACAATTCCATCCCCTTCTTTATTTAAAAACACTTTTAGAAAAGTTTGTGGAGATGGGCGGAAAGGTCTACGAACAAACAACAGCTATGGATGTGGAAAAGGGAGATTATCCACAAATAATTACAAAAGAGGGCCATCATATCACTTGTGAATATATCGTCTCTTGTTCACATTTCCCTTTTTATGATGCGAATAGCTTTTTCTTTACGCGAATGTACGCAGAACGCTCCTACGCTCTTGCAATAAAAGCAAAAACGGAGTACCCAGGTGGCATGTATTTAAGTATTGATGATCCAAAGCGCTCCTTACGCTATATAAAAAACAATGGAGAAAAATTAATTTTGATTGGCGGAGAGAGTCATAAAACAGGTCAAGGAATAAATACGATGCTTCATTATGAAGCACTCTATTCTTTTGCTGAAGCAACTTTTGGAATAGACGAAGTTCCTTATAGATGGTCAGCACAAGATTTAATCACTCTAGATAAGCTTCCTTATATCGGACATATTAACGAAAGAAATCCAAATATATTTGTTGCAACTGGATATCGCAAATGGGGAATGACAACTGGAACTGCTGCCGCTCATTTACTGAAGGACTCCATTCTAGAAGTCCACAATCCCTATAAGGAACTGTATGCACCATCACGCTTCCATGCAAATCCAGATATAAAAACGTTCCTCTCCCAGAACATTGATGTTGCGAAACATTTAATTGCAGGAAAGATTGAAACCGCATTACGTAAGCCAGAAGATCTCGAAGTTGGTGAAGGATCTGTCGTACATGTTAACGGTAAACGAGCAGGTGCTTATAAGGACAAAGAAGGAAAATTACATATCGTCGATACAACTTGTACACATCTCGGCTGTGAAGTTGAATGGAATAATGGTGATTGTACTTGGGATTGCCCTTGCCATGGTTCTCGTTTTTCAATTGAGGGAGACGTTCTTGAAGGCCCAGCAGATCAACCGTTAAAACGAGTTGATAATGAGTAAACAAATAAAGAAGTTCAACAGAATTACTGTTGAACTTCTTTATTTGTTATAAAACCTTTTCAGAGTTGAACTTCGATATTTGTTATAAAACCTTTTCAGATAAATTCCGACACAAGGAGGAAAATATTAACATAAAACAAAATAATATATTCATGTACAAATAAAAGGGGTGAATACTATGCAACCTTCAGCTCCACCTCATCTAGAATCTACAGAAACTATCTTTTCAAACTCTATTACAAGACTTGTTGTTTTTATTTGTTGGCTAGCCATTTTAGCTGATGGATATGATTTAGGTATTTACGGTGCCGTTCTACCAAAGCTCCTAGAAGACAATAGCTGGGCACTTTCACCAGCTCACGCTGGAACTATTGCCAGTTATGCTTTGTTTGGGATGTTTATTGGCGCTATTCTAGTTGGAACCATTACAGATCTAATTGGACGAAAATGGACACTTATATGCTGTTTAGCACTTTTTTCTATCACAATGGGCCTAGCTGCTATTGCTCCTTCTCCTGAATTATTTGGGCTATGGCGATTTATCGGAGGAATTGGACTAGGCGGTGTTATTCCAACAGCTTCCGCACTTACTGTTGAATATTCACCAAAAAAGCGACAATCTTTTATTTATGCTCTTATGTTTACTGGCTATCCTTTAGGTATCGTGTTAGGTGCTATTTTGTCTATATTTATATTAGAAGACTTCGGATGGAGAATTATGTTTGGCATCGGAATGATTCCACTACTCCTCATTCCTTTCATTATTCGTTATTTACCTGAATCCATTCAATTTTTATTATCACGTAATCGCCAAGAAGAAGTGGACAAAATTCTTAATCGTTTTCAAATTGAATTCTATGCAAAAGATGAAACTCATCAAGCCCCATCTAATATACGAAAGAGAAATGGGTTTCTTACGCTATTCTCAAAAGAATACATAAAATCAACACTGCTTTTTTGGCTCACTTATATAATGGGGATGTTTTTAATATACGGTTTAAATACTTGGTTACCGCAGATGATGCGCCAAGCAGGATACCCTCTTGGATCTAGTTTATCATTTCTACTTATGCTAAATATTACTGCCGCTATCGGTGCATTATTTGCTGGAGCAATCGCGGATCGTATAGGAGCTAAAATTGTTATCAGCATCTCCTATCTTATGGCAGCTATATGTATTGGACTATTAACAATTAAACCATCTGTTACAATCATTTATCTTTTAATTGGTCTTGCTGGAATTGGATCAGTCGGTATTACTCAAATATTAAATGCATATGTGACACAATACTTCCCATCACATATCCGAGCTACTTCCTTAGGCTGGGGACTTGGACTTGGTCGAGTTGGTGCGATTGCTGGTCCTATCCTTGTCGGTATTATTATGACAATGCAATACGACCTAGCTTGGAATTTTTACTTATTCTCATTCGCAGGTCTTCTCGCAGCTATATCTGTTTTCTTTATTCCTACAAAATGAAAAAGAGCACAAGCTTACTTGTGCTCTTTTTCATTTACTGTAAACAACATATCTCGAAACAATGTATTTAAACTCTCAATATCGATCCCTGATTTCTTTTCAATTCTTTTTACATATTGCTGATAGTAATGAATTTGTTCTTCTAAAAATTGATTTAACATCTTAACTTTCAATCCAACATCTAGTTCAGTACCTGCTTTTTTCTTTATTAATAACTTTTCAATTTCCTCTAACACACTATGCTCCAATGATAATTCTGTAATCAATCGATCAAATTCTACAGGAGGTAAAGTCGCTTTCTCCTCTAACCATTTACAAGCTAAAATAGGACGCAATACATAAAAGTACTTTTTCAATTTTACATTCTCACCTTGCAAAAATTCACGATAATTTTTTGAAGCCATATGTAAGTAATGATATATCGTTGCTTTTGGATCAAAATTCGTTTCACTCATTTGCTGAAGCTGTTCTGGAAAATTAGAGTTTTTCGAATAAAAAATCGGTGAACGAATCCATTCGAGTAAAGCTGGATTTGACTTTGCGAATAGTTGTAACGCTTTTTTTATATCCCATCCGCTTATATCTAAATCATCACTAATTGGATACTCAATTACATCTCGTTTATCATGAATTGATAAATACCATTCTACCGGATGCATATAAACGAATCTAACATCATAATCACTGTCTTTCGAAGGAAATCCCCAAGCACGACTCCCTGACTCCACTGCAAATAAAATTTTTACATCATTTTCTTTTTCAATTCTTTCTAACTCCACCTTAATTTTCTCTCTCATTTCATACCCTCTCCATTTTTTGATTATTTCCTTGGAAATTCGACAAATATACTACTCAGTTTACTACATACTAAAATAGCTGTCAGAAAACTCCTGACAGCCAGACAAAATTCTTTATTTTTTACTTATTCTTTTCTGTTACACTAACCGCAATTCGTTCAAACTCTTTTTGAATCTCCTCTTTATATGCGTCTACTTTTGAAAAATCCATAGCAGCAATATAAATTCGTTCTAATTTATCACGAACTGATTTCGCTTTCGCTAAGAAAGACATCGCCTCATTCATTTTTGCTTTATATTGAATGGAGACATCGCGAATTTCCTCTGCATACTTCTCATCCGTCCCTGGTGTCACAATAAGGGCATACATATCTATAATCTCATCACCTTCACGACTCGGAAAATATTCATGTGGTGCGGTGCTATCAAAAATTGCAAACCCTAATTCTCTTACGATAACCATATCAAGACTATTTGGATCAAATCCACAATGATATACTTCAACTTCAAACCCTTTTTCTTCTGCTACCTTAGCTAATTTTTTGAGCATTGTTGATTTCCCAGAGCCTGGGCGTCCTTTTATAAAATAACGATGTGGTAATCCTTCTGTTAAATTAGGAACAAAATCAACTGCTCCTTTCGGTGTAGCTGCTCCTAAAAAGCGATGTTTCACAAGCGATTGTTTCCCGCCTTTATCTGTAAATAATTTTTGAATCAGCTGATCGGTTAGTTCATTCGCTTTATTAAAATCAATATTACTAATATATATTTTCTCCCACTCATCATGTATAATTAACGCCTCGTTAAAACGAGCGTAAGCAGCTTGAAAAGCTTTGCTTGCTTCTGAAACAAATCGTTCAATTTCCGCTTTCTGCTTTCTTAATTTATCTGAATCCCAAGCAACCCCTAAATTTATATACTCCTCGACAACTCCTGGCATTTTCGGCTCAATAACATGCGGTGATGTTCCATCAACAATTCCTACTTTTAACTTCGGAATAATTACACCATCAACCGATTTATTATCAGAAGAACAGTGTAAAAATTCAATATCATATCCTTTTTCAACCCATTCACGGCCTATTGCCTTAATTAAAGAAGATTTCCCCGTTCCAGGGCCACCCTTTAAAATAAATAACCTGTTTAGCCCTTTTAAATTCTCTTCATATAAATTATGAAACCCTCTAGCTGTATTTCCACCAGCATAATAATTCAATATATTCCCTGTCACTGCACTCACTCCTTCGCAGCATTCTATTTACATAAGCTACAATATGCGAGCAACTTTATTTGGGTGAATACCTATTTTGTATTGCACAAAAAAAGGAAATGAATTACAATTTTATTATATCAAAAATTCTGAACTTTAAATTAAATATACCTTTATCAAGAGAGGCAGAGGGACCGGCCCTTTGAAGCCCAGCAACCTCAGTTTATACAAACTGAATAGGTGCTAATTCCTACAAAATGCATTGCATTTTGAAAGATAAAACGTAACTATTGTGTGCAAAACTCATCTTTCTTGATTATGAAAGGTGAGTTTTTTATATTTCAAAACATATATTGGAGGTATTTAAAGTGAAAGTAATTGACCTATCCCAAACATTTGAAAACAATATGTCTCAATTCCCTGGAACACCAAAAATCAATTTAGAAGCCATTACAAACGTTGAAGAAACAGGTTATCAAGTTACAGATTTTCATTCTGTCGTTCATGTTGGTACGCATTGCGATGCCCCTGCCCATTTCATTTCAGGCGCAACTACTATCGATCAATTATCCCTAGATCAATTTGTAGGCGAAGCTGTTCTTATTGATGTAACTCATGTACAAGAACGAAAATTACCTAAAGAAGTATTACACAATGCCGACATAAAAGAAGGGGATATTGTCATTTTCCATTCCAACCTATCTAATAAATGGAATACAAAAGCATATGAACAAGAAGCCTTTTATCTTTCCGAAGAATTAGCTGAAGAATTAGTTCAATTAAAAGTAAAATCTGTTGGTTTAGATTTCATTTCTCCTGACGAGGTAACGACAGAAACATCACCGATTCATCACATACTACTTGGGAATAATATTTATTTAATTGAAAACTTAACAAACTTAGATGCCATTAACACGAAACGTTTCTTTTTCTCAGCAGCACCTTTAAAAATTAAAGATAGTGATGGTGCTTTCGCAAGAGCATTCGCTGTTATTTTTTAAACAAATTATACAAAAAAGCAAAGATCATTATTGACCTTTGCTTCTATATTTTTTATTTAAACTAAGAAAGAATTGCTCGACACGAGGACGTACCCAAGCTAAATAATCTTTCTCTTTCTTCTTTGTACAAGCTATTTCTTCTCCATCTACCATCTCGACAAGCTCTAGCTCTAACAGTTGCCTCGTAAATGCTAACATATTTATTTCTTCGGCTGGATACTCTTCTTTTAATTTCTCCTCAATTTCCCCCAATAAAAAACCGTCACGCATCATTGCCAATGCATCAATCCAAAGTGGCGGCATTTCATATTTTTCTCCTGTAATTGTATCTTTTACAATATAATTCTTTTGCTCTTTTCGAAATTGAATCGTGTGCAAACATACAGTCGAATTTAATGTTAATTCCATCATACCACCTCTTTCATCATATCTGCATAGAAAAAAGGATGCGCGTGCACCCCTTCTTTTTCTAACACTACCGAACCGTTACATGAATAATAAATCTCATGTCGATATTTTCCTCCATTATAAACGAAGTATTTTATAAAAAAAACCCTTCTTGAAACATTTTATAAAATGTTTATATTTACACAACAAGAACACTTTTCTGAAAAATATTTTCTTCTAGCACATTATACTATCGGTAAAGAAATCTCCACTTTCGTTCCTATTCCCACGCTACTTTGGATCGCTATACTTCCTTGATGTTCCTGAATAATTTTATATGTAATCATTAATCCAAGTCCCGTACCATTCTCCTTTGTTGTGTAAAAAGCCTTTCCAATCTTCTCTAACTTCTCCTTCTCTATACCAAAACCCTGATCTTCAACAGAAATACACAAATACCTTTCAGTTTTTTGATATGCACGGATATGAATATCTCCACCTTCTGGCATTGATTCTATTCCATTTTTAATAATATTTAATAACACTTGTTTTAATTGTTTATCATCACCATTTATAACAGGTAGATTCCCATCTACTTGCAAATGAAATCTCACTCTATATTGCGCTGCATAACCTTCCATTAGCTGTACAACATATAAAAGGATTTCCCGTATATTACGCCATTCATAATTCGTTGATTTCGGTTTTCCTAATAACATCAATTCACTAACAAACCCGTTAATTCTTTCAATTTCCTGTAACATAATGTCATAACTCATCGTATCTGCAGGGTTTCTTTCTTTTTGCATTTGGGCAAATCCTTTTAAAGCTGTTAATGGATTTCGAATTTCATGTGCGATTGTTGTAGACATAGTCCCAATCACAGCTAAATTCTCCGTCTCTTTCATATTGTTCATCATTTCAACAACTGTTCTTACATACGACTGAAATCGTTTTAACAAAGAATGTGAAATAATGAAATAGAATACACATAAAACAAGTGGAATTACCACTTTTAAATCTTGTAATAGCAATGTGAAAAGCACGTACTTTCCAATTACACTAAAGGAAACTAAATAAAAATATTTTCTATTCACGAAAACTGGAGCAAATAAAATTAATAACATTTCTACCATACTACCATGTTCAAAAGCTCTATCCGTTCGCAAATAAATCATTAAATTATTAACAAGATTGATAAACATGTACCCAAATAAAAATAAATATTTTACAGAATATACATACCCTCTTTTTTGAAGATATATCGAAATAGGAAATAATGCTATTACAAATATATACACACCTATCCCAAGGCTACCTTCTGGCCAACCTACCGCCGTTCCATTAATATTCATAGCAGGATACACAAAATAGTAAATAACGTCATATAAGAAAAAAATAATATAGAATAATAATATAAATACTTTTAAAGCTTTTCTTTCCTCATAAATCAAGCTTTTAAATTTGTTCATATACATACTCCTCATGATCTATACAAAAAAAACTTCCACTATTGTCTCCTTAAATTATAAGTATGAAATTGCTTTCAGTACAATATGTAACCTTCTAACGCTAAAAGGAAGGAGAAATCTCCTTCCTTTTAGGAACAACTTATATCCATCTTACCCTATCATGTAGCAGCCCATCCGTAAAATCATTACTCCCCACTACAAAATCCTTCATATATAAATTTAAATATTCTCCATACTTACTTTCTGTATTTAATAATAATTCCTCTACATAATAGGCACCTTGTTTAAAGTTATCAAAAAGTAAACTACACAAGCCAGCATAAATTCCGCACCCTACTTGGAAGTAAGTTGCATTCGTTTTATATTTACGAAAAACTTGGCTACTATTCATTACGTTATACATATATGTCTCACTATTTTCATAAACGAGTAATACACCAACTAGATCCTCGCCAGCAATCTCTTCTTCCGCTGGGTTAAATACTTTACGATTCCAGTTCCATAAGTCTTTTACCTTATCTAAATTCTGTCTAATCACATTTGTTGTATACTCGTTAATTCGGTAAAGAAACCCAACTTCCATGTTGAAGTTTTTCCCTAAAATTAAAACTTCCTCATGTGGCATTAAACAACCATAAAACTCTTTCTCTCCCAACTTTACTCTATACTCTGAAGCATATACATCTTCATAAAAATAAAGAGGACGATGGTGACTCATATACATCGGATAACTCCATATTGCTTCATCTAGAAATCGCTCGACTGCCCATGAAGCATAAAGTGTATGAGGCTTTATAAGTGCTGTATCATTTAAAAATGACGTATCATGTTCTACTATATAGCATGCTTTTGGCTTTTCATTCGGGCGTTCCTTCATAAGTTCAACAACCATCCATTGAACAACACCTGGATTCATACCTGAGCCTATAATTGCTTTTGTATTTGTAAACTTCTCTTTCTCCTTCTCAAACCTCGTATATCTTTCCGTAAGCTGAAAGCCGATTAAACTATCGTCCTGATCTACTGCCTCATTTTCCAAAGCTGAATTAATATAACAAATTCCAAGTTCATTACAACAGCTTAATACTCTGATTGTATCTGCCCCCGAAACATCAATAACAACACTCGTACTACTTTCTTTTAAATGCTTTTTAAATGTCACTACATCTTGTAGGTCTATTTCGGATAAAAACAATTGATCTTTCAAATTTGGAAACAACTCGTCATAATACGTCCTATCTTTTTGTTTTATATCAACCAAATGAATTTTGGCATTCTTTAATACTTTATAAATTGGATCTTTTTCATTTGCTATCGCTTGATTTAAAATTGCTAAAACTGCTTTTGCTGCTCCACCAGCACTACCAAGCAATGTAATTGATAACGAATTCGGAAACTGCTCCACAAACAAAACCCCTTTAGTAAATTAGTTAAGCAGTTCTCCCTCAAAAAACAAATTGAATACATCAAAAGATAGCTCGTACATATTTTTTATCATTTAGCACAAGATTTCCTCTTCAACGGTCACACTAACACATTTATATTCAATTCATTTTTCCCCTCATATTCAAATCAATCTAAACAAATAGGCTCGACCTTTTCTTCTGCATATAAAAGAAAAGGCCAGCCCTTTCAACTAGTTTACGGACAATGGACAGATTTTACATGTTGAATATTTACATACATTTTCGCATCACGTGCTTTTAATATTTCAATATGCCCTTCATCAATCTTCGCCATCTTTCCAATCTTATTAGATTCCTCACCTAAATCGAACACCATGATTTTGCCAGTCATTTTAATAAGCTGTTCTTCAAATGTTCTAGCTAACGTAATATTTAATGGATTTACGGGGAGTTCGTTTTTATTGAGGGCATAAGGCACTTGATTTTCTTTATACGGAATTAACCATTTCAAGTGTTTTAAAGATATATATATAGTTTTATAAACTGGACTATAAAAAACAATATAATCGTTCATTATACTGGTGACATACCCATGTATTGGAGCATTTCCAGCTACATAAATTTCTGTAAAAATCCCTTTAGAGGTACTTAATACTTTCCTCAAAGAAATTGAAGGGGATTCCCTCTTAATTACAGAATCAACATCTGGTTTTGATATTTCTTCATCATGTGATCTTAAAAATTTATAATATTGTACATGGTATAAAGATATATACACGTAGTCTTGTCCATTATAAAGAACAACGATATCATTTCCTACATCTATTAAGACACCTTTAAATCTTTTTTCACCGATCAATTTAACATATATATTTTCTCCAATACTTTTGTTTAACTCATTCATCTATATCCTCCTTCCTATGAATTTCTTCTTTCCTGTCTTTCATTTCTAAAAAAAATAATCAGGGCAAAGTTCTGTTTTAATAGTAAGTAATTCCTTTTCATACTATCGAAATAAGAAATTGTTCTTCTCTTACCCTCATAATGCCCCTCTTATTTATTAAACATTATTTATCTTCATTCTTTTTACATTTAACTACTTGGCTCACACTCTTAATATGAGACTTAACTACATAAATAACTTCATCGCCATTTACTAGTGTAATGCAGCCATGGTGTACCTCACTTAACAAACCTTCCACACATTCTGGACCGCCACGATTAATTTTTACCCACTTATACTTCAAATCTTTTAATATATCTAAAAAAGTATCCTCATCAGAGCAGAAACATGAACTATAGCAATCGCCACATTTACTTTCTTTTACTTTCTTAACTAGACTCTTCACATGTTTCAAGTGATAATATACTAATTCACCATGAGGTAATTGTAACGTTAGATAATCTTTTCCTAACGTTACGAGCTCACCAACTCGACTTTCTGGTCCGTGAAGGTTTACTTTTACAGTCTCACCAACTAAACATTTAATTTGGTCACAGCATAATATATTCTCCAATTTCGTATCCCCCTTTCTTATTATCTTCCTCTACTTGATTGTCTTTGTGCACGAGCACGACCTGAATTATTGCTACTTTCCTTACTATCGTCGCTCTCATCGCTCTCTCCACATGCTAAAGCATTATAGTTAACACTTTTAATATGCTTTATTGCAATTAATATAATTTCTTCTTTTACGATTAATGTTACGAAGTCACAAGAAACATCTTGTAAAATGCCTTCCACTTTCTCTGGACCACCGCGATTAATTTTCACCCAGCAATATTTGAAACTTTCAAGCAGTGCTTCAAAGTCTTCTGCACAGGCGCAATCTTCCCACTCGCAATCACTTGATCCACATTCTTTCGCATTTTTTGTAATACTTTTCAGATGATTAAGTTGATAGTAATAAAGCTCACCTTTTTCATTCTGCAATACGAAGTAGTCCGGACATACTGATATTATTGTTCCTTTTTGAGATTCTGGACCACCCCTGTTTACTCTTACAAAAGATCCAATTAAGTCTTTCAAAAAATCCCAATGAAATAAACTCACGAGAAAACCCCTTCCATTAATTTATAAGCTTTTGCACTGATAGTATATGTATCTGTACAGGTTACGTTCTCTATGTTTGTCCTAGCTAGAAAAAAATATGCTTTTAACATGGTAGACTACTACCTATCAAAATTTGAAGAAAGGCTAAGACCTCCTTATGCTTTTGATATCTTTAAACAAAAAAATCCCTTATGAAGATACATTTCTGCATATCTTCATAAGGGATTTCCCATAGTTTAATCTTCGTCTTTAACATCCATATCTTCTGGAATTGGTTCGTTCAATATTTCTTCCACTAATTGCTTATATTTCTCCATTTGTTCTAAATGTGTATTGAATTGTTCTTTATTTAATAAATATTGCTCTCCATCAAATAGTGCACGAATTTTCTTTTGCTGAATTAACTCTTCAATATACGACTTTGGTAAATTCAAATACTCCGCAGCTTCTTCTACTGTTATATACAACTCGTTCATTCCTTTATTATTTTTTCCTATATACTGTATCTTACTTTATTTTTGTAAACAAATAAAAAAGATTTTGTAAATGCAACCTAAAAAGCAGGTAGATGCATTCCATATATTGTATAATAGTATATAGTAAGAATTTTTTAAATATAGAATGGTATTACCCATTTACACAAAGGAGAGTTAACATATGGCTACTCGTCACATCATTACAATGTTAGAAAAAACATTACAAATTGAAACAGAAAACACAATTTCTCATTTAACTGCATCTTTATCTGATCGTATTCTTTCTCAAAGCGCAGCAATACAGGAAAACAATTGTTACCATACAATTGGGGAATGGTACAAAAATCATTTCTTATTCCAACAAGATGATTTCCTTTGGGCTAAATACGTTTTCTATGACGCATATTGTGAGGAAATAAAAAAACAAGGTCATCTTACAAAACGTGTTCGCCAAATATTAGAATCATTAGCTCGAATGCATGGAAAACAGTACATTGCTTCTATATTAAATATGCCATTTCCTAACGAACGAGCTAAAGGAACAGCATAATTTAATACTGTTCTGCGTCAGCAAAACATAGATTCATTATTTTCTAGGAAGATTCACAAATAAAATGTTCATGTCACATGAACTGATGAAACCGGTGTCATTATAATGATTGAAAATATAGTAAACAGGAAAACCCCCATTTACCTCTCTCGTCATTCGAATAGAGAAGTAAATGGGGGTATACTTGTTCCTTTACTATTTCATCATCTGCTTAATCAATTCTCGATTTCTCTTCTTAAATACTTCATTATGCGAAGAAACCATTCCATACTCACTTGCATCTGGCTGAATAAATTGTTTCGCTTTATTCACAGCATTTCCAGCATCTTGGAATGCTCCCGCAATTAAGTGTAATTTTCCTTCATGCTTTAAAATATCCCCAGCAGCATATAATCCGTCTACTGAAGACTCACTATTTGCATTCCCTGCAATATAAAAATTATCTATAATCGCAACGTCTAACTCACTATTTTCTAATAATGTAATGTCACGTTCATATCCATGATTAATAATAACTTCATCGATAGGTAAATGAGAAACTTCACCTGTCTCATGATTCGTTAATTCTATATATTCAATCGCTTCATGACTATCACCAGCAATTAATTTTGTAATCGATGTATTAAAGAAACACTCAGCTGAGCTGTTCAGCAGTTGCTTCACTTGTGCTTCATGACCAGATAATTCTTCTTTTCTATACGCTACGTACACTTTTTTCGCTATTGGTTCTAATTCATTTGCCCAATCAACGGCAGAATTTCCTCCGCCGGAAATAATGATCGTTTTATCTTTGAAACGCTTTAAAGATTTCACTGTATAATTTAAATTCGATACTTCAAATCGCTCAGCACCTTCAATTGATAACTTTTGTGGTTTCAATATGCCACTTCCAGTTGCCACAATAACTGTTTTTGAAAAGTGTTCTTTTCCATCATTTGCTTTTAACGTAAAAGTGCCATCTTCATTACGAATAATTGACTCTACTTTTGTATTTAATACAACTTCCGGCTGAAATGTTAACCCTTGTTGTACAAGTTGCTCAATTAATTTTTCACCCGTAACCGGTAATAATCCCCCAATATCCCAAATCATCTTCTCTGGATAAACATGTATTTTTCCACCTAGCTGTGGTTGAAATTCTATTATTTTCGTTTTCATCTCTCTGAGTCCACTATAAAAAGCTGAATAAAGCCCTGCAGGTCCTCCGCCTATCACAGTTACATCAAACAATTCTTCTCGATTCATTCGTGCTCACTCCTCAGCTACTAATCATTGATTATCATTCTCAATAAAATATAACTTGTTTCTGCAAAATTTACAATCAAAATTACTATTGACAATACACCTATATAAAATTATATTATTTAAAGAATCAATAGTGATAATCATTATCATTTTGTTAATAATTAGCAAATTTGAGATTACATCTTCTTTCATTAATATGGCTAATACTATATTGTGAAATCTCATATTCAAGATTTTTAATAAACATTTTGCATTACCACTACTCATTCAAAAAGATTGCAGTTAAACAAATTATTGTATACACATATCATCTATGTTAAAGGAGAAAGACGATGAAAAAGTTATTTATTTCGCTAACAGTTCTTTTCGTTCTTGTTATGAGCGCTTGTAGCAATGGCTCTACAGACAAAAAGAATGATGCAAAAGTTAGTAAATCAGAAACAATTACATACCAATCTGAAAATGGTAAAGTAGAAGTTCCTGCAAATCCAAAACGCGTTGTTGTTTTATCATCATTCGCTGGTAATGTAATGTCATTAGGTGTAAATCTTGTTGGGGTAGATTCATGGTCTAAACAAAACCCACGTTTTGATAGCAAACTTAAAGATGTTGCTGAAGTATCAGATGAAAATGTTGAAAAAATCGCTGAACTAAATCCAGATTTAATCATTGGCTTATCAAATATTAAAAATGTCGATAAGTTAAAGAAAATCGCTCCTACTGTAACATACACTTACGGAAAAGTTGATTACTTAACACAACATTTAGAAATCGGTAAGTTATTAAACAAAGAAAAAGAAGCAAAAACTTGGGTTGATGACTTCAAGAAACGTGCACAAGACGCTGGTAAAGAAATTAAAGCAAAAATCGGTGAAGATGCTACAGTTTCTGTTGTAGAAAACTTCAACAAACAGCTTTATGTATACGGCGAGAACTGGGGCCGCGGAACAGAAATTCTGTACCAAGAAATGAAATTAAAAATGCCTGAAAAAGTAAAAGAAAAAGCATTAAAAGAAGGTTACTACGCATTGTCTACTGAGGTATTACCTGAGTTTGCTGGTGATTACTTAATCATAAGTAAAAACAAAGATACTGATAACTCATTCCAAGAGACAGAATCATATAAAAACATCCCAGCAGTAAAAAATAATCGCGTATATGAAGCAAACATGATGGAATTCTATTTCAATGATCCACTTACATTAGATTTCCAACTAGACTTCTTCAAGAAGAGCTTTCTTGGTAAATAATACAAACATGAGGAATTCTTAATTTAAGAATTCCTCTTCCTTTATTCTATGAAAAGAAAAGATGTGAAACGAATGACAAAAGAACATGACAATACACGTTCTATAGCTTTTACATACAAATTAATTTTAAGCATAATTGCATTCTTTCTTATTTTTATGGTGGCTATGGTATTAGGTGCTGCAGATACTTCAATAAAAGACGTATGGTTAGCACTCACTTCCTCCGCTAAAGGGGACAAAATATCTATTATTCGCGAAATACGTTTGCCACGTGAAGTTGCTGCTGTTTTTGTAGGAGCTGGACTTGCTGTTTCTGGAGCAATTATGCAAGGATTAACACGAAATCCACTTGCAGATCCTGGATTATTAGGGCTATCTGGTGGAGCAAATGCTGCGCTTGCACTAACACTCGCTTTCAACCCTTCCATCAGCTATCTTTACTTAACATTAGCTTGCTTTATCGGTGCTGCCGTTGGCGCAATTATGGTATTTGGAATTGGTATGGTGAAAAAAGGCGGGCTCTCCCCTCTTCGAATTGTATTAGCTGGTGCTGCCGTTTCAGCATTTCTACTCGCAATTTCAGAAGGAGTCGGCATTTACTTCAAAATTTCACAAGATGTATCACTTTGGACTGCTGGAGGCGTAATTGGAACTACTTGGAGCCAATTGAAAGTTATTATTCCAGTCATTTCAATTAGTATCTTTATCGCTATCTTACTAGCAAAAAAATTGACAGTTCTTAGTTTCAGTGAAGAAGTGGCTATTGGACTAGGTCAAAAAATTATTGTTATTAAAACTATTTTATTTATCATTATTATCTTACTTGCAGGTGCATCTGTAGCACTTGTCGGAAATATGGCATTTATCGGTTTAATGGTACCTCACATGGTACGTCCAATTGTCGGTCCAGATTACCGATTTGTTATCCCAATGTCAGCAATTGCCGGCGCTTCCTTTATGCTACTGGCAGATACAATCGGACGTACCATTAACGCTCCGTACGAAACACCAGTTGCCGCTATTGTCGCAATTGTAGGATTACCATTCTTCCTATTCATTGTACGTAAAGGAGGAAAAACGTTCTCATGATACCATCTATTCTAAGAAAACAACGTCTTATCATACTCGCTTTACTTATACTAACCATTACAACCATTGTAATTGGAATGGGGCTCGGTTCAGCATCTTTATCTTATGATCGACTACTCCCAACACTAATGGGGCAAGGAACTTTTAAAGAGGAGTTTGTTTTATACTCTTTAAGACTACCTAGAATTATCATTACATTATTAGCTGGTATGGCTCTCGCTTTATCAGGAGCTATTCTGCAAGGAATTACCCGAAATGATTTAGCTGAACCAGGTATTCTCGGTATCAACTCTGGGGCCGGTGTTGCTGTTGCTATTTTCTTCTTATACTTTCCAATAGATGTAGGTTCATTTCTTTACTTACTACCTGTCGTTGGATTTATCGGAGCGTTTCTGACAGCTGTTCTAATTTACGTATTTTCATATAGTAAATCAACTGGACTTCAGCCGGTGCGATTAACATTAACCGGTATCGGTTTTGCATTTGCACTTTCTGGAATGATGATTGTCCTTATTTCATCTGCAGATCGTATGAAAGTAGACTTTATTTCAAAATGGATTGCCGGAAATATTTGGGGAGATGACTGGATCTTCGTTTTAGCAATGCTCCCATGGTTAATCGTATTCATTCCGTTTGTTTTCTATAAAGCAAATCGATTAAACATTCTAGCATTAAACGAGCCAGTCGCAATCGGTGTTGGAATTGAAATTGAAAAAGAACGCAGATACTTATTAGTTGCAGCCGTTGCGCTTGCAGCTGCAGCTGTTTCCGTAACAGGAGGAATTAGCTTTATCGGGCTGATGGCTCCCCACATTGCAAAATCTTTAGTAGGTCCAAGGCATCAAATCTTCATGCCTATCGCCCTTTTAATCGGCGGGTGGCTATTACTATTAGCAGACACAATCGGACGAAACATCGTTGAACCTAACGGTATCCCGGCAGGTATTGTTGTTGCTTTAATTGGTGCTCCTTACTTTATGTATCTGTTGCTTAAGAAGGCATAAGAAACACCCTCAAGAGTGAAATCTTGAGGGTGTTTTTATCCCGCTTTAATGGGCAGTAAGACCCCCACCTCAAAATTCAGCGAAAGCAAAGAATTTAGGTGGGGGATCAACTGCCCATAAAAGTCCGATTGGTTCAACTAATAATCAGTGGGGGATGAAGAACCCCCACTGATTAAAGTTTCACTTTATCTCATTCTACTGCTGCCCATATCCTTCAAACTTCTTCGCCAAATTCTCCATCTCATCTTCTGGCAATAGCTTCGGCTCTCCGACACTTTTCGTTTGATAATAAATTTGGGCGCAAAACTCAATTTCTTCTGCAACAGTAAATGCCATTTTTATATGATTTGCACCTGCGATTAAACCGTGATTGGCAAGTAACACGGCACGTCGATCAATCATACCTTCAAAAGCAGCCTCCGCTAATTGCTTCGTACCAAATGTTTCATACGGCGCACAGCGAACATTTGGACCTGCAAAAGCAATTAAATATGACACAGCAGGAAGCTCCCATCCCAATGATGCGATCGTCTTCGCGTAAGGAGAGTGTGTATGCACAAGCGCATTTATGTCTTCACGATTTCGATAATAAATAAGATGCATATCTAGTTCACTTGATGGTTTTCTCTCTCCCTCTACCACTTCACCATCTAAGTTTAATACAACTATATCTTCAGGCTTTGTTTCATAATACTCTAAACCACTTGGGCTAATCGCAACAAGACCTTGCTCACGATTGAAAATACTAATATTACCGCCTGTCCCCTTTGTTAAACCGCTAGAAATCATTTTCTTTCCGTATGCTACAATTTCTTCTCTTTCTTTTTGTAATAACATATACATCCCCCTAAGTATGAAGCTTATGATGACTGACTTTGTATCTATCTACTTATTGAAATAGCTTTTTTAAGTTTTCCGTAAATGGTGCCTTTACAATCCCTTTTTCCGTAATAATCGCTGTTACATTTTCATGTGGCGTGACATCAAATGCTGGATTATATACTTTACTTTCTTTCGGAGCAGAATATTGCCCGAAGCGATTAATCACTTCAGAAGCATCTCTTTCCTCGATTGGAATTTCTTTTCCTGTCGGTGTTTTTAAGTCGATTGTCGGCGTTGGTGCCGCTACATAAAATGGAATATTGTAGTATTTCGCTAAAATAGATACGCCTAATGTTCCAATTTTATTTGCTACATCACCGTTTGCTGCTACACGGTCACATCCAACGATTACCGCATCAATCTTCCCTTGTGACATGACCATAGCCGCCATATTATCCGTAATGACAGTGACATCAATTCCCGCTCGCTGTAGTTCTAATGCTGTTAACGTTGAACCTTGTAATCTAGGACGTGTTTCATCTGAATAGATTTTTAAGTCCCATCCTTTTTCTTTCGCTAAGTACATTGGAGCTGTCGCAGTACCATACTTAGTCGTCGCTAACGCACCCGCATTGCAATGTGTTAATACTCCCATTCCATTATAGAATAATGTTAATGCATGTTCTCCAATTTGACGGTTAATCTCTTCATCTTCTCTGTGAATTGCTTTTGCCTCTTCTAATAATCTATCTTTCAACTGAGAGATTGATAAGTCGGTATTTTCTTTCGCCACATTCTCCATTCTTTCAAGTGCCCAAAATAAATTTACCGCCGTCGGTCTCGATGTTGCTAAATATGCACATACCTTTTTTACTTCATCAATAAATCTCTCTAGCGTACCTTCAGCAACTACCTTTACGCCTAAATACACACCGTAAGCTGCTGAAACACCAATCGCTGGCGCTCCTCTTACTTTCATTACTTGAATGGCATCCCACACACTTTCAGCTGTTTTAAAAGATTCATAGACAACTTCATTCGGTAATAATGTTTGATCTAATAAAACTAAAGCATCATCTTTCCACTGGATTGGTATTAATTGCTCTTCCATCATCTTCTCCCCTTACTTCGCATAGTACATTGACTGTTCTTTTAACGTTTCTACAAAGCTTGTACCCGTTTTATATTGATTCGCTCGTAAAATAAATTTCTTTGCAACTTGAAGACAAATGCGTTCCGCTCTAGCACGTGCTTCCTCATTCTCAATACAAGTAATATCTTTTACTTTCGCTAGCCCAACAATACGACGAATTAACTCAAGGCCTGTCACTGCAGCTGTATCCTCTAATACAGATTGTAAATAAATTTCGTTAAAGCCTTCTTCCTTCGCCATAATCTCTGTCACATGAATATTCCAAGCATCTAAAAACTTCTTCTTAAATAAATCAATTACCTCTACCATTGTAGATTGTAACCAATCCATATACGTATCCTTCTCAGCTCCACCTGACATCGTTGCATCTGCATTTACCCAAGCAAACATTAAATTCGCCATTACATTCCCGACGTCATATCCCATAGGTCCATAAAAGGCAAACTCAGGATCAATTATCTTTGTAGAATCACTTTTTACAAAAACAGAACCAGTATGCAAATCACCGTGAATAAGCGACTGTGCATTCGTCATAAAAGAAAACTTAAGTTTTGCTACTTCTAAACGAAGCTCTTTATCACTATAAATATGCTCTCTAATCCATCCTTCATTTAGCGGAAATAACTCGTTACGCTTATTATGATTTGTAAATGGCTCAGCGTAGACGAGGTCTTCTGTAATTTCACATAACTCAGGATTTATATAATTTTTCACAAGTTCCTTCTTTTCTTTATGATTCATTACAACATCTGACGTTAATAAGAGTGTGTTTACCAAAAAGGTCGTTACATCATCCGCAAGCTTTGGAAACATTTGATGATTTATAAGTGCTGTACGTAATATTTTATGGTCCGATAAATCTTCCATTACGCAACAATTCATCACACTATCAAACAAATACACCTTCGGAACAAGCCCAGGTGCTAACTCCTCCTCTAACTGCAAAACATCTGATTCTATACGAATACGATTCGTCGACAACTTAAACTCATCTGAAATACGTGCTGTATCCCCAGCTTGCTTTACAATGACAGAAATGTTCTCCTTTTTATCCCAAACGCGAAACACATAATTTAAATTACCATCACCTATTTCTTTACACTGTAACCCCTTTGCATCCTCAAACTTAGATAATTTCTCTTTCACATATACAATCACATCGTTAGCTTCCATTAAAAAATACTTTGTGAACTTAGACATGGTTTCCCCTCCATACTAATTGTAAGCGTTTTCTAAAAGCTATAAAAAAATAATAGGGTAAAATTTTTTATCCTATAATATATGTTCTTCTTTTTGAAATGTATATCTAGATTTTATTATATCTTGTTAGCACTTTGAGTCAATGTTTCTAATTATCATTACAATATACTTCCTAATTATATATTTGAGATGACAAAAATTGTTCAAAAAAATTCCGATTCATTTTATTTTCTTTATCGCACAATTCTTTGTAGAATAGAAGTAAGCAGTTCCTTTTCAAATCCACAACTTCTAAGAAATATTTCCTTCCTATGAATTTATACTTACAACATATCTCTAACATACACACTACTCTTTCAAACACTCATTGAAAATTTATAAACTTAAAATTACCTTTCAATTCCCTAATAGCCTTAATTGAGAATAAATATTAATTAAATTGATATAAAGTTGGTTTATACTCTTGACAAAATAACCACTTCTATATGATAATTAATATCGAATTAGAATTATTATAGTTAATTAAAAAATATATTTTATGAGCACACTATTTTTTGATGCTCAAAACCAACATTTAGGAGGAATTTTAATATGTTATTAATCGGCACAGAAGTAAAACCGTTTAAAGCTAATGCTTACCATAATGGAGAATTTATCCAAGTTACTGACGAAAGTTTAAAAGGAAAATGGAGTGTAGTTTGTTTCTACCCAGCTGACTTCACATTCGTTTGTCCAACTGAACTTGAAGACTTACAAAACCAATATGCAACTCTTAAAGATTTAGGCGTTGAAGTATACTCTGTATCTACAGACACTCACTTCACTCATAAAGCATGGCATGATAGCTCAGAAACTATCGGCAAAATCGAGTACATCATGATTGGTGACCCAACTCGCACAATCACTACAAACTTCAATGTTTTAATGGAAGAAGAAGGTCTTGCTGCTCGTGGTACATTCATCATCGATCCAGACGGCGTTATCCAATCTATGGAAATCAATGCTGACGGTATCGGCCGTGACGCAAGCATTCTTGTTAACAAAATTAAAGCAGCTCAATACGTACGTAACAACCCAGGTGAAGTTTGCCCAGCTAAATGGCAAGAGGGTTCTGCAACACTTAAACCAAGCCTTGACCTTGTAGGCAAAATCTAAGGAGTTCGATCAAAATGATACTAGATGCAGATATAAAAACACAACTATCCCAATACCTTCAGTTAATGGAGAACGATATTTTACTTAAAGTAAGCGCTGGAGACGACGACGTATCTAAAGATATGTTAGCTCTAGTAGACGAATTAGCTACTATGTCATCTAAGATTACAGTAGAAAAAGTTGAATTAGAGAGAACACCAAGCTTTAGCGTAAATCGCCCTGGTGAAGACACTGGTGTCGTATTCGCTGGTATTCCATTAGGACACGAATTTACTTCATTAGTGTTAGCTTTACTACAAGTAAGTGGACGCGCTCCAAAAGTTGAACAAAAATTAATCGATCAAATTAAAAACATTCAAGGCGAATATCATTTTGAATCTTATATCAGCCTAAGTTGTCATAACTGTCCTGATGTTGTACAAGCTCTTAACGTAATGAGCGTTCTAAACTCTGGTATTACACATACTATGATTGATGGCGCTGCATTCAAAGAGGAAGTAGAAAGCAAAGACATCATGGCAGTACCAACAGTTTTCCTAAACGGCGAATCTTTCGGAAGCGGTCGTATGACACTTGAAGAAATTTTAGCTAAAATGGGTAACGGTCCAGATGCATCAGAGCTTTCTGATAAAGATCCATACGATGTTCTTGTTGTTGGTGGCGGCCCTGCTGGTGCAAGTGCAGCAATTTATGCAGCACGTAAAGGCATCCGCACTGGTATCGTTGCTGAGCGCTTCGGTGGTCAAGTAATGGATACTATGGGTATTGAGAACTTCATCAGCGTAAAACGCACTGAAGGTCCTAAGCTAGTAGCAAGCCTTGAAGAGCACGTAAAAGAATACGACATCGATGTAATGAATCTACAACGTGCAAAACGTTTAGAGAAAAAAGAACTTATTGAAGTGGAACTTGAAAACGGCGCTATTCTGAAAAGTAAAAGCGTAATCGTTTCAACAGGTGCTCGCTGGCGTAACGTTGGCGTACCAGGTGAAGCTGAGTTCAAAAATAAAGGTGTAGCATACTGCCCACACTGTGACGGTCCATTATTCATTGGAAAAGACGTAGCAGTTATCGGCGGAGGTAACTCTGGTATTGAAGCAGCTATCGACTTAGCAGGTATTGTTAAGCATGTAACTGTTCTTGAATTCATGCCAGAATTAAAAGCTGATGCTGTATTACAAGAGCGTCTTAACAGCTTACCAAACGTAACTGTTCTGAAAAACGTTCAAACGAAAGAAATCACTGGTACTGATAAAGTAAACGGTATTTCTTACATCGATCGTGAAACTGAAGAAGTTCATCACGTTGAATTACAAGGTGTATTCGTACAAATCGGTCTTGTGCCAAACACAGACTGGTTAGGCGAAACAGTTGAACGCACTCGCGGTGAAATCGTAACAGACAAGCACGGCGCTACAAACGTACCAGGAGTGTTTGCTGCAGGTGACTGTACAAATAATCCGTACAAACAAATCATCATCTCTATGGGTTCAGGTGCAAACGCAGCTTTAGGTGCATTTGATTACTTAATCCGTAACTAATAAAAAAACAGGTGCCTTGGCACCTGTTTTTTTATTACCCTAATGTATAAACTAAAAATCTCTCATTCCCATTCTTCTCATAAGCTCCTGGCAATCTAACTTCTCTCTTCAATTCAAACGCAGTCTGATTCTCCAAAAAGAAAACATAATCTTCAGAAGGGTAGTATAAAATAATATCCACTTCTCTTTCCAATTCTTCTACCGAAAGTAAAATGTTATTTACTACATTCATAAACACTTGTACAGAAAATGGATTAAAGAAGTAAAATCGGTTATCACGTGGATCAATTTCATATTCCTGTGCTAAACAGCATTCAAACCCAATTTTGTCTTTACTGTTTCTTACCTTTCGTGCATAGCGTTCAAGATTATCCAACGCTTCTTTATAAAACTCTTCATTCATTTCAATTCCAATCGCTGAAGCACCACACTTATGGTGCATATAAAAGTTTAATCGTCCTTTTCCGCATCCAAAGTCTACCATTCGGTCACTACTTCTTATTTCATATTGATTCAATAACTCATCTAATCCGCTATATGGCGTCGGTTCATATCGGTGATAATGCATAGATTTGTTAAATCCTTTTTGCTCACCGACTGTTTTTATATTTAAAACTGCATCATAATATTGTTCGTTCATTGATTTTCTCCTATTAAGAAATGGTACTTATTATTATACACCATGTACTGGAGAGCAACTTTTTATCGAATTTATTGATACGTGAAATTATGCAGGCGATTTTTGAATATATCGACTTACCGAAAAGTTCCTACAAAAAGACAGGAGCTCTCTAGCCCCTGTCTTCTAACACTTTCAATACAGTTTGTTTTAATATTTCTACCCCATCCATAATACAACTATGATCAAACTTCATATACGGATGGTGTAATCCAGGTTGTAGGTCTGCTCCTAATCCAAGCATGACAGCTTTTAAATGTGGTCTCTTCACTGTGTAGTAATGGAAATCATCGCTTCCTGTCGTATAAAGTGGTCCCGTACATTTATCTTCCCCATACACTTCAAGAATACCTTTACGCATAAATCGCTCAGCTTCTTCTGAAACTTCAGCTCCTGGTGCGAGATCAATCCACTCATATGAAGTTTTCGATCCCATCGATGCAGCTGATTCTATGACATGCTCTATCTTTTTCTTTAACTCTTCTAATAGTGTATTATTCTCTGCTCTTACATCTAAACTAAAATGACCGTTACCTGGAATAATATTCAAATTATCACCACCAGCTTGGCACCTCGTCATCTTTACTGAATAGGAACTTTGCGGTGGTAGCCATATGTTTTTCAAACCAATATTAATCATGGAAATAACATCAATCGCATTTATCCCTTGATGTGGGCGTGCTCCATGTGCATCTTCTCCGTGAATCGTACCCTCTAAAAATCCTGCTGCTCCGTGACGAATTGATGGGGCAGCTTGTTTCAAAGATAGTTCTTCAATTGGGCGCAAATGAACACCGAATAGGAAATCCGCATCATCCACAGCACCTTTCTCTACCATTTTTAAAGCTCCATTCCCTTTCTCTTCTGCCGGCTGAAAAATAAATCGAACCGTACCGCTTTTCCATCTCATATTCTTTAATTGTAAAATAAGCCCCATTACAATCGTCATATGAGCATCGTGACCACACGAATGATTCGCCTTAAATTCTCCATTCACTTCTTGCCAAAGTGCATCCATATCAGCACGAATCGCAATAACTGGATTTCCGCTTCCAATTTCAGCAATCACGCCTGGACAATCATCAAATATTTTATATGAAATTCCTTCTTCTTTTAAAAAGTTAGTAATATACGCTGTCGTTTCATACTCTTTCCAACTCACTTCAGGGTTTTCATGTAAATGCTGAAAAATTTCAGTTAAACGCTCTTGTAGTTCTAATGTTTTCAAAGCTACATTCTCCTTCCCAAATTCCAAAACCATTCAGGTTAATTATACTTATGAAAAACAGATGTTTTTATGAACATATTGAATTTTAAGAAAAAAGTCAATTATTTATTTTTAAACACTTAAAAAGCTTACTCTACATCTATATTACAAACTACACAAACAACTAGAATATTAATTATTTTCTGTCTTTTATGTTGACGCTTACATATATTTTTAGTTATCATAACCTAATAAACGTCTATTTTACGACAATTCTAAAAATACAAACAAACATACATAACAAGGAGGACATTTATGAAAAAAGAAATACCTTTTGGTGTAGCCATGATCCCTATTATCATTACAGTTGCAGTTATGATGGTTACAATTGTTGTATTAAAACAAAGCCCTCACGTCCCACTTATTATCGGTACAACCGTTGCTTCTATCGTCGCTTGGCGTTACGGTTACAAATGGAACGACATTGAAGAAGCAATGTATAAAGGAATTCGCCTCGCATTACCCGCTATCGTTATCATTATCCTAGTAGGTCTAACGATCGGTGCTTGGATTGGCGGTGGAATTGTCGCAACAATGATTTATTACGGTTTAAATCTATTAACTCCATCACTATTTTTAGTTTCAATTACAATTATTTGTTCTATTGTTGCATTAGCTATTGGTAGCTCTTGGTCTACAATGGGAACAATTGGTGTTGCAGGAATGGGAATTGGCCTAAGTATGGGAATCCCAGCTCCAATGGTTGCCGGTGCTATCATTTCCGGTTCTTATTTCGGCGATAAAATGTCACCGCTTTCAGACACAACAAACTTAGCCGCAGGATTAACAAATACAGATTTATTCACACACATTCGTCATATGTTATTTACTACAATTCCAGGTTTAATTATTACTCTTATCGTTTATGCGTTCTTAGGAAGAAGCTTCGGCGCTAACAATATTGATGCCAAAAGTATCGAACAAACATTACAAGTATTGCAGCAAAACTTTGTTATCTCACCTTTTCTATTAATTATACCTGTAGTCGTTATGGTATTGGTTGCTAAAAAAGTTCCTGCTATACCAGCTATTCTCGTAGGTATTATTTTAGGATTTTTATCACAAGTCTTTATTCAAGGTGGTTCTGTCTCCGCATCTGTCGGTGCACTCCAAGCTGGATTTGTTATAGACACTGGAAATAAACTAGTAGACGAACTATTTAACCGCGGTGGCTTAGATTCGATGATGAATACAGTCTCTATGACAATTGTCGCTATGACTTTCGGAGGAGTACTAGAACATACAGGTATTCTTCGCTCAATTGTAAATCAAATTTTAAAATTAGCGACATCAGCAAAAGGACTTATCGCTTCTACTATCGCATCTTGCTTTGCAACAAACCTTACTTGCTCTGAACAATATATTTCGATTGTTGTTCCTTCAAGAATGTACGCAAATGCATACACAGAAAAAGGACTACATTCTAAAAATTTATCCAGAGCATTAGAAGATGGTGGAACATTAACTTCTGTTTTTGTACCTTGGAATACATGTGGTGTATTCATACTCGCAACACTTGGAGTTGGTGCATTTGAATATGCTCCTTATGCTATATTAAATTTCATCGTACCTATTATCTCGATTATTTACGGTATAACTGGTCTCACAATTACGAAACTATCTGACATTGAAAAAGCGGAACTACTAAAAAAACAAAAAGCTCAATTAGAAGCTTAAAGATAACGGTAAATTCAGTTCATATAGTGCGCGAGGGCGCCCTTGTTGATAAGGCATTTCCTCGCCGCAAATATGAACATACCCATAATCAACTAGTTTCTTTAATAATCTTTCTGTTGATCGCCGAGTCACTTGTAAGTATTCAGAAAGGTCCGCTGCTGTAAACTTTAATGACGGATGTGATTGACTAAATTGAATAATTTTGGATAAGTTTGCTGGACTAAGTTTCGTTTCCTTCGCTATTTTCATTAGTTCTGGGTTTTCATTCTTCAAGCTTTGTACTCTCTGTTCTTTCGGGAACGGCCCAAATAGTTCTTTATCACTTGTTAGTATATAAAAACAGTGGTCTATTGGATTATTCTCCGCGAAACCTTGAGCGATTTTAGCATTTTGCTCTGCTTCCTTCACAGTTTTTCCGTAACCAAATCCAATAGCTATCGTTCCTTCTATACTCGCAAATAAATTATTTATCATATTTGTTTTTATAATCGATTCAATATCACCACGAGTCGTATACAAAATGAACGTCATTTCATCAACTTTTTTAAATGAGCCACGTAGTTCTTTTGAAATGACATCTAATTGCTCAAGCATACCTTCTCGTAATTCTAAAGAAGAAATCATACAAGCACCAACAGTAGCTGAATGGCTTTTTGCTAACTCAGCTTTTATTTTCGCATCTTTTAACCCATGTATAATGGATTGCTTCGGATCTATCATACGCTCTGAAGGAATATCTATTTTTTGAAGTTCATCATAGACAGCGTGAATGCTAGTTAAAGCTAAATGAGCCTCTCCAGATTGATATTTAGTTACATGAAAATCAATAACTCTCTTTATTTCATCTTTACTCCACAGCATATTTTCATAATCAAACACTTGTGGACTTTCTTTTATACCGATATCTTGGAACACATTTATAATAAATGAGCGGTCTACTAAATCAATTGAAATTTTATGTGGTTGAATCCCTTGGTGATACATGACAGAAAGAATGGAAGATACGACAGTTGTCTCGTCTTGCTGTAAGTACGTACTTGGAATTCGTAATTGTTCTCTTATTTCTTTTGCCATATAATAAGGTAAAGCACCTGAGAAAAAGATGACATCACAAGGCTTTAAACGCTTTAATAGTTCAGAAGATTCTGCAGGATGAAGGTAAATATATGGATCAATCTCTATTTCTTCTAGTTTATGAGCAACAGGTAAAAGTGTCTCCATAAACTCTTTTGAACCGACAACTGCAATTTTTATCATCATTTTCTCTAACTCCTTATCATTAATTAACGACTATTTAACGTCAACTATATCAAATGTACAAAACCATTGTAAACAGGAAGGGGTCTTTATTCAATGAAAATTACCGCTATTCACCTTTATGCAATTCGTTTACCGCTTCGCGATCCGTTTATTATTAGTTATGGTTCTTATTCTGATATGCCTTCTATTATCGTAAATATGGAAACAGATGAAGGCATTATCGGTTACGGTGAAGGCGTTGCTGATGATCACGTTACAGGCGAATCATGGGAAAGTACTTTCCATACTTTAAAACATACGCTAGCACCTGCTCTCATCGGACAAAATCCAATGAATATCGAGAAAATACACGATATGATGGACAATACAATTTACGGTGTGCCTACTGCGAAGGCCGCAATAGATATTGCTTGTTTTGATATAATGGGCAAAAAATTAAATCAACCTGTATATCAATTAATTGGCGGGCGCTACCATAAAGAATTCCCTGTCACTCACGTCTTAAGTATCGCAGATCCAGAAGAAATGGCTGAAGAAGCTGCTTCTATGATTCAGAAAGGTTACCAATCTTACAAAATGAAAGTCGGTACAAATGTCAAAGAAGATGTAAAACGAATTGAAGCAGTACGTGAACGTGTAGGAAATGATATCGCGATTCGCGTTGATGTAAACCAAGGGTGGAAAAATAGCGCAAACACATTAACGGCACTTCGTTCATTAGGTCATTTAAACATCGACTGGATTGAACAGCCTGTTATAGCGGATGATATTGACGCAATGGCTCACATTCGTTCTAAAACAGACCTTCCGCTTATGATTGATGAGGGATTAAAGGGCTCTCGTGAAATGCGCCAAATTATAAAACTAGACGCGGCTGATAAAGTGAATATAAAACTAATGAAATGCGGCGGCATATATCCCGCTGTAAAACTCGCTCATCAAGCTGAAATGGCAGGCATTGAATGCCAAGTTGGATCCATGGTCGAATCATCTATTGCCTCTTCCGCAGGATTCCATGTCGCTTTCTCGAAAAAAATCATTACGAGCGTTGAACTTACAGGTCCATTAAAGTTCACGAAAGACATCGGAAACTTACATTACGACGTACCATTTATTCGCTTAAACGAAAAGCCAGGACTCGGCATTGAAATAAACGAAGATACATTACAAGAACTAACCGTCTTTCAAGACGTTGTACGCTAAAGGAGGACTATCATATGACGGTTCTATACGAAGGAACATTAAAACAAAATAACGAATCATTTCATGTTACATTACTATCACTAGAGCACATCGAACAAATTTTATCACTACAAAACATCGTAGTTGAAGCACTAGAAGATAAAAGTCGTTTACAACCACTCTCACAAGAAGAATTTCAATATATTCTAGAAGGAAATGGCATGATGATCGGTGCTTTTATCGAAAACGAACTCATCGCATTTCGCGCTCTACTCGTCCCTCCTATCGATGATGAACATTTAGGGCTTGATATTGGCATAGCAGAAAGCGAACTACATCGCGTCATCTATCAAGAAATCTCAAACGTTCATCCAAGCTGCCGAGGAAATGGTATGCAAAAAATATTAGCCACAGTCATCATGGATGAATTACAAAAAGAAGACAGCAAATACGATTACGTTTGCTGCACCGTTGCACCTTTTAACATTCCGAGTTTAAAAGATAAGTTTGCACAAGGGATGGAGATTGCTGCATTGAAGGAGAAGTATGGTGGTAGTATGCGGTATGTTTTTGTGAAGGAATTGCGCGGAGTTAAAAAACGAGATTGGACGGATATTAAGAGCGTTCCGATGAGTGATGCTAGTGGACAGCAGGCTTTGCTTTCGGAAGGGTATCGTGGGTATGAGATGGAGAAAGTGGATGGGGATTTTGTTGTGAAGTTTGGACGATAATCTATATACTCGAAAAAAGGAGATGTCTGCTATGACATCTCCTTTTACTTTCTCTTCATTGAACATATCGATTGCAACTCCAAATATATCGGCGGTTTTCGAAATATATCGGCGCAACTCCGAATATATCAGCGATTCTCAAAATATATCGGCGCAACTCTAAATATATCAGCGATTTTCGAAATATATCGACTTACCGACAAAGATTGACAATAATTGCAACCTATACAAAGCGCAACATTAAACCGTCATCTTCCAACTAGATAACGCTAACCAGTTCTCCATTTCCTTATAATCAGGCATTATCTTCCCGACAAGACGCCAAAAAGAGCGATCATGATTTAAATGAACCATATGGCACATTTCGTGAACGACTACATAATCAATTACTCGCTGTGGTGCCATCGCTAGCTTCCAATTGAATGTTAGTTGTAAATTCGAATCACAAGTACCCCACGTACGACTACTATCTGTAATACGAATAGAGCGTGGTTTTGTTTTGAAATTACTTTGATGCGCTTTAATACTCTTCTCTACTAATGACTTACACTGCTTATAATAAAATCGTTTTAAAGCTTGCTGTACTTTCTCATCCTTAAGCTCTTTCACATAAATATGTAGCTTATCTCCCTCAAACACTGCATTGTCTTGCGTAATGCTTGCGTCTTGAGAAATCTGTATCGGATACGTGTTTCCTAAATACAAAAAGCCCTCTCCTTGATCATAATCCTTTTCCTGTGGTCCAAGCGCTCGCTCCTGCATTTCCTTACGGGTTGTCTGAATCCAATCCCACTTCTCCTCTAGCAACTGGACTAAGTATTCAACAGGTGTCCCTTTTGGAGCTTGCACTTCCACATTTCCGTACGAATCTACAAAAAGACGTACAGACTTTTTCTTTTTATAAGTTATATGAAAATGAATTGTCTCACCCAAATATGTATGTACCATTTCATCACCTAGTGTATTATTTTTACAAGTAAAAAAGAGTAGGATACAAACGTCCTACTCTACCTATTATATCATTTGCTGCTTTAACAGACTCACTATCCTCTATACTTTACAGCTAATCCTTTAATGAAATTCCTTGCGTATCTATCGCCGCACTCTTTGTAATTTTTATGTCCTTTCTTTCTTAATAAGGCGCCTAACTCTCCTTTTGTTACCGTAACACCTACGCTATCTAATATATCAAGTACATCCTCACTCGTTAATGATAGTGCGATTTTCATTTTCTTTAGAAGAAGGTTATTGGCACTCTCCTTGCTCTGTACAGGTGCCGGTTGTCCTGGTTTCGGATCTTGCTTCCCTCTTTTTAAAGTAATAAATCCATTTAAAAATGCCTCTAACATCATCATGTCGCATGTTAATACGTACTCATCTTCGATTACATCATCATTTTCAGCTTCATGCTGAGGCGCTCTTTTTATTTTTGTAAGCATATCAACTACGTCTTCTTTCGTTACTTCCATCCCGCCAAGTTCAAAGATTTCTACCATATCTATATCTTTTATATCTAAAGCGTATCTTACTCTTTTTAATATATCGTTGTTGCTCATTGCCATTGGGTTTCCTCCTGAAATGTTGATTATCTTAATGCTTTTAGCATGTGTAAATGAATGTCGTTAAGTTACTACTTTAACATTTTAGGGGGAGGTTTTGTAGTCTTGAGTGGATTAATGGTTGTGGGGATGATTTTAAAACAGCAACATATGCTGTTTAGGTACCTGTTTTTACATTTAACCCCAATTTAATCGTACTGATACTAGAATATGGGAAGGGATCAATATTGAATTATTTAATTGATTATAAAGATGCTGAACGAAACTTCGGATGGGGATTTACTATTAATTAACATGCTTGAAAATGGACAAACCTAATATAGATTTGTCCATTTTTTTATGCAACTCAAATATGAATATTTGTGGTACAGTTCAACAAAACTAATCTAAATAAGGTTATTATTCATTATTTTCATGATTAAATTTAACAAAAAAGGTAGTGCCTTCCGATCCTGTTTGAATTTCTATTTTTGCATTATGACGGGCAGCAATGGCATAACATATACCTAATCCCAATCCTGTCCCATTATCTTTGGTCGTGTAAAATGGCGTACCCAGTTTCTCTAATACTTCAGGCCTGATACCTTTTCCTTGATCCCGCACTGCAAGCACCACACAATCTCGACCTTCTTTGTAGGTGCTAATGGTTAGAACTTTCTCTGTGTCCATTGCTTCTAAGCCATTACGGTATAAGTTTATTAATAATTGCCGTATCTCATTACGATTTAAAAGTAATTCCGGAATGTCATTTGTATCGACTTGAATATATTTATTTTGATTATGCGTATCAATCTTTATTAAAGGAATAATATCGTGGATAATTGAATTTAAATCTAACATCTGCAAATCCGATTTCCTTGTATTACCCATTGAGAGAAATTCAGTAATAATAGAATTGGCACGGTCAAGTTCTTCAATCATTAAATTAAAGTGCTTATTATGTTTCTCATAGGTGGGCTCTTCTTTTAATAACTGCAAAAATCCTCGTACTGTTGTCATTGGATTTCTAATCTCATGGCTGATACCAGCTGCCATTTGCCCTATTAAATCTATGTTGGATAACCTTTTCAATTCCTGCTCATATTGCTTTTTTTCCGTTATGTTTTTAAAAATACAAGAAATACCATCATCATACGGGTATGCAATAACTTCGTACCAATATTCATCAGGGCTAGAAAAAAATTCAAAATACACTGTAGTTCGCTCTGACATTACACGATGAAGTTCCTTATACATGACTTCGTCAATGCTACTCGGGAAAATTCCCCATATATTCTTGCCTAATACATCTTTTGCTGTTTTTCTTTGTGGAAAATATTGATGCTTATTTACGTACGTAAATTCCCATGTATTATTTAAAGTAAAGAATCCATCCGTAATACTTTCAATCACACTTGTAACTTTTTCATTAGCAACAGCTAGTTCTCTCGTTCGCTCTTCCACCATGCTTTCAAGTCGATCCATATATAACAAGTTTGAAAACGTGGGCGCTGTGGCATCAACGATAGATTTTGCCAGTTGCATTTGGGAATTATCATAATTGTGAGCTTTTCCCTCTTTGTCAACGACGATTACTCCTAATACTTCTCCCATTAAAACCAATGGAATCATCAGTAGACCCTTACTATCTATATTTTTTGTTTGAATAACCTCTTGAATCTTGGCTTCATAGCTTTTCTCCATCCAATCCACTTCTGTCCAATCACAGTCCTTGCTTAACTTCGTTGTTTTAATCGTTGTTTTGTCTAGGGGGTCTAAAAGGTGGGCTGCCATGCTGTTACTCTCTAAAATCTGTCCTAAGTAAAAAAAACATTTATCAAAACTCTCCTGTATCGAGGAACACATTGATAAATCACGAGTAACATTTAGTAACAGCTGCTTCTCGGCAATAAGGTTTTCCTTTTGTGTTAAATTATTTGCGTTTTGAATTGCGACCGCAGCCATATTTACATAAGCTTCAACACTTTGAATTTCTGAATTTGTTAAGTTCATTGGAATTCCATAATCAAATAAAAAAACCAGACCAAATAACTCTTGCCCAAATGAGATAGGTAGAGCTAATAAGGATTTAATTTTGAACGCAGCAACTGGTCTCGGATCCGGTCGATGATCCTTTAATGTATCAGGAATATAAATGGTTTTTTGGGTTTCAATAACTTCTTTTGCCAGTAAGTCTATTTCAGGATTAATTACCTGAGTATCGAGCGTTACGCCATTTATTGTCTCTGGTTTTCCTGCAAACCCTCTAAATGTTCCATCTTCCTGGGGTAAATAGATTCCAACAGCGTTGCACTTAACAATCTCCTCTGATATCGCCATTGTTACACGCTGCAATACTTCACGTAGTTCTAATTTTGTATTTATTATTTTTGTTATATTCGCGAGCCTAGAATATCTCGCCTGATCACTTAACATTCACATGGCCTCCAATTATAGGCATAATAAAATAAACATGATACTATCATTGAAAATCAAGACCAACCTACCATTTTCACTTTTCTCCTGTATTCTTTTCTTACCCCTTTTACATAGAATACCTCCCTTACTTATGATACGGTTCACCTTAATTAAAATGAAACAGTGTAACTTTCAAAAGTTACACTGTTTCACTACCTTCTACCACATTCACACTCGCCTCAAACTTATCAAGTAATGCACGCACTTCATCCGTCGATTTCGTGCTCATTAATTGATTTCTTAGTTCAGCAGCTCCAGGGAAGCCTTTTACATAAATTTTGAAGAAGCGATGTAGTCCTGTGATAGAGCGTGGTAATACTTCTGCATATTGATCTTGAAGATCAAGTTGTAGTCTTAAAAGATCTAAATGTTCTTTACTGCTATGCTCTCTTGGCTCTTTTTCGAAAGCAAACGGGTTTTTGAAGATGCCTCGTCCGATCATAACACCATCAATACCGTATTTTTCAGCAAGTTCCAGCCCAGTTTTACGATCAGGAATGTCTCCGTTTATCGTTAGGAGTGTATTTGGTGCAATACGATCACGTAATTTTTTAATTTCTGGAATTAGCTCCCAGTGCGCATCTACTTGGCTCATTTCTTCTCTTGTGCGTAAATGAATAGAAAGGTTCGCAATATCTTGTTTGAAGATGTGCGTTAACCAATCTTCCCACTCACTTAACTCTTTAAAGCCAAGTCTTGTTTTTACGCTGACAGGTAGTCCGCCTGCTTTTGCAGCTTGAATAAGTTCTGCCGCAACGTCTGGACGTAGAATAAGACCACTACCTTTTCCTCTTGATGCTACGTTCGGTACAGGGCAGCCCATATTAATATCAATACCTTTAAATCCTAACTCTGCCATACCAATACTCATTTGACGGAAATATTCAGGATTATCTCCCCAAATATGTGCCACCATTGGCTGTTCATCTTCTGTAAAAATTAAACGACCACGTACGCTTTTCATACCTTCTGGATGACAATAGCTATCTGAGTTTGTGAACTCTGTGAAGAATACATCTGGACGACCAGCCTCACTTACTACGTGACGGAAAACAACGTCTGTCACATCTTCCATTGGTGCAAGTACAAAAAATGGTCGTGGTAAATCACGCCAAAAATTATCTATCATTTCAAATTCAAATCCTCTCACTATGAATACAATTTCAAACTCTCAATAAACCAAAAAGCAGATGGTATAGATTTTCCTATATCAACTGCTTTTTATTATACCAACTTAAGCCAAGCTACACACTCTACATGAGTCGTATGCGGGAACATATCAACAGGTTGTACTTCCTGCGTTTTATATCCGCCTTCTTCTAGTACTTTTAAGTCACGTGCTAATGTTGCTGGGTTACATGATACGTATACGACGCGTTTTGGTTTCATGTCGATGATTGTGTTAAGTAGTGCCTCATCACAACCTTTACGCGGTGGATCTACGACCATCGTGTCAGCAATTACGCCTTCTTTGTACCATTTTGGAATGACTACTTCTGCTTCTCCTACGCCAAATTCAGCGTTTGTCATGTTGTTAAGTGCTGCGTTACGCTTTGCGTCTTCGATTGCTTCTGGGACGATTTCAACGCCGTACACTTTTTTTGCTTTTTGCGCTAGGAATAAGGAGATTGATCCAATTCCGCAATAGGCATCAATTACTGTTTCATTTCCATCTAATTTTGCGTATTCTAACGTTTTATCGTATAACACTTTCGTTTGTTCTGGGTTTACTTGATAGAATGAACGTGCTGAAATCGCAAATTTAATATCGCCGATAAAGTCATAAATATATTCTGATCCGTACAGTACTGTCGTTTTGTCTCCGAAGATTACGTTTGTACGTTTCGAGTTTACGTTTTGAACAATTGATTTTACTTCTGGGAATTTCGCAGCAATTTCTTCAATGATTGCTTTTTTGTTTGGTAATTCTGCTGTACGTGTAATGAAGACAAGCATAATTTCCCCTGTTACTTGTCCGTAACGAGCCATTACGTGGCGAAGTGTTCCTTTATTACGCTCTTCGTTGTATGCCGAAATACCATGTTTTTCACAAATACGTTTTACTTCCTGGATTAATGTATCGTTCTCTTCTGCTTGAATTAAACATGATTCCATATTAATGATGTCATGTGTTCCTTGACGATAGAAACCAGCTACAAGTCCACCTTCACGCTCTCCAATTGGTACTTGTGCTTTATTACGGTATACCCATGGGTTCTTCATGCCAAGTACAGGATGCACAGGAACATCGCTTAGTCCTCCAATGCGCTGCATAACGTCACGTACTTGTTTTTCTTTCGCTTGTAATTGCCCTTCATATGTTAAGTGCTGAAGCTGGCAACCACCGCACTGATTGTACACTGGGCACTCTGCATCTTTACGATATGGGCTCTCTGTATGAAGCTTCATTAAACGACCGAATGCGAAGTTTTTCTTCACTTTAATAATTTTAATTTGGGCTTCTTCACCTGGTAATCCGTTTTTAACGAAAATAGGATATCCTTTTACTTTCGCAACACCGGCACCATCATGTGTTAAATCTTCAAATACTACATCTATAAACTCATTTTTCTCAACTGGTGGCGTCATTTTTGTACTCATTTTCCGACCTCTCTTTTTCATAACACTGCGTTACATTTTATCATACTTATATGGTCTATTTCTATCGGAAGAAAAAAAGCTATTGACGATAGTTCTCTGTTAATGTTACGCTACTACTAATTTAATACGGACGATGTTACCTCATATATACTTGATAATATGGATCGAGAGTTTCTACCCGGCAACCTTAAATTGCTGGACTATGGGGAAAACTAATGAATATTAGCCTATGTGCAAAAAAGGACTCATATTGATTAGCTTTCTCTCATAGATGAAAGTGAATCCATATGGGTCTTTTTTTATTTTTATTTTTCTAAAAGGTCAGACATCTTACGTATGACATAAAACCTCTTTGTTTTATTTTTAGTAATATAACGGGAGTTTTATGTACAAACTTTATACGAACTTCTGAAAGGGGCAACTACATGCAATATGTAATGAGCATTATCGGTATTCTTGTCGTTTTAGGTTTATGTTTTGCTTTGTCAAACAACAAAAGTAAAATCAACTTCCGTGCAATTGCAATTATGATTGGTTTCCAAATTTTAATCGGTTGGTTTATGTTTGGCACAAAGATTGGTCAACAAATCATTATTTTCATTGGTAAAGTTTTCAACAAACTAATTAAACTTGGTACGACAGGTGTCGATTTTCTCTTTAATGGAATTCAAAGAGATTTTGTCTTTTTCTTAAACGTACTATTAATTATCGTATTTTTCTCAGCACTACTTTCTATCTTTAGTTATTTAGGTGTTTTACCATTCATTGTTCGCGTTGTCGGCGGTGCAATTTCAAAAATCACTGGTTTACCACGCGTTGAATCATTCCACGCAGTAAACTCTGTATTCTTCGGTTCAAGTGAAGCGTTAATCGTTATTAAAAATGATTTACAGCATTTTAACAAAAACCGTATGTTTATCATTTGTTGTTCTGCAATGAGTTCAGTTTCTGCTTCTGTTACAGCATCATACGTAATGATGTTAGATGCCAAATATGTACTAGCAGCTCTTCCACTAAACTTATTCTCAAGCTTAATTGTTTGTTCGTTACTAACACCTGTTGATACGAAGAAAGAAGATGAAGTGATTCAAAAATTTGATAGAACTTTATTCGGAGACAGTTTTATCGGCGCAATGATTAACGGTGCGCTTGACGGCTTAAAAGTAGCTGGTATCGTTGCTGCATTAATGATCGCCTTCATCGGTGTGATGGAAGTTGTGAACTACGTAATTAGCGCCGCTTCAGGTGCAATGGGATATGCTGTTACGTTACAACAAATCTTCGGTTATATACTTGCTCCATTCGCATTCTTAATGGGTATTCCAACTCAAGATATTATCCCAGCTGGTGGTATTATGGGTACGAAGATTGTATTAAACGAGTTTGTAGCAATCCTTGATTTAAAAGATGTTGCATCAACATTATCTCCACGTACAGTTGGAATCGTTACAGTATTCTTAATTAGCTTCGCAAGTATTAGCCAAATTGGTGCGATTGTCGGTACAATCCGTGCCCTTTCTGAAAAACAAGGAAGCATCGTTTCTAAATTCGGCTGGAAAATGTTATTTGCATCAACACTTGCTTCTATTTTATCTGCAACAATCGCTGGATTATTTATTTAATAAAAAACTCCACCTTACTTCTCCTTTTCTAAAGGAAGTTTAGGTGGAGTTTTTTCATCTTCTAAATGTATTTTTATGTAAATCTCACCAGAAAAAAATAAGGTATTTTTTCCGAAATATTCCAAAAACGTATTCCCCTATATATTCTATAGTGATATGATGGACAAGGGTATAATTCAAATTTTTAAAATCAAAAATTTGAATTAGTGTCACTTATAAGAACGATCGTTTCATGACATAAGTGATGATAATTAAAACACAATAGAAGGATGATAGAATGAAAAAATATACATATATCGCTTTACTTTCTTCTGCTATTCTCGTAGGTTGTAACACTAGTAGCTCTAGTGATAAACAAATAAAAGAAGCAACGGCGAAACAAACAGTTGAACCAAAAAAAGCGAAAGCAGTTGAAATTCCTTTAACACAAGGAGTTATTACATGGGATCCGTATGAATATAACGCACAAAACACCACGCTTTATACCAAAGATTTAAGAGATTCATTCAAACAAGTACGTTACAATATTTGGCGTACTGCTGATGGTCCTGAAAGCAAACAAACTTTTACTTCACAAGAAAAAAATCGTGACTTTGCCCTCCCACTACATTTAAAATCATTTCATTTAAAACGTGGCGAATTTCAAATTGAAACAATAGGAATCAAAGAAGATAATACTGAAACAAATCTAGTAACATCTAAAATTACATTCCAACAACGTGTACCCGTTTTAATGTACCATGCGATTGAGAAATACCCTGGGCCAAGTGATGGGGATTATGGCTTATATGTACCACCTGAGCAATTCGAAAAGCATATGCAATATTTGAAAGATAACGGTTATACGATGCTTACGTTTGAACGTTGGAATGATATAAATCGTGTAAATAAACCTGTTTTTGTAACCATGGATGATGGTCGAAAAAATAATATGAATGCTCTTCATATTTTACAAAAACTGAAGGATGATACATTCCAACCTACAGCTACTGAATTTCTTACTGCAAATGAGATAGACAAACCAAATCGTCTATCAACAGATGATATAAAACAAATGATGGATTCAGGCATTTTTTCTATTCAATCTCATACTGCTAATCATACGATGATGGCTCATTCAAGCAATTATGATGAGGAATTACGTGGTTCGAAAGAAAAAATTGAAGCTCTTACTGGTAAAAAGGTCATCGCTCTCGCCTATCCAGTAGGTTCTTATAATGATCCGGCTGTTGAAGAAACAAAAAAACATTATGAATTCGCAGTAACTACTGATCATGGTAATCACATTACAAAAGGGATACCAAACGAACAGTACTTAATTAAACGCCATTTTGTAGGGCCTAATACATCTATGGAAAAATTCATATCTCTTATAAAGTGAAACTTTAATCAGTGGGGGTTTTGTTCACCCCCACTGATTATTAGTTGAACCAATCGGACTTTTACGAGCAGTTGATCCCTCACATAACCTCTTTGCTTTTGCTGAATTCTGAGATAGGGTCTTACTGCCCGTTAATGCGGGATAAAGTAAACTTTACTAAAAGACGAAAGAATATTTCTATCGAAAGTCACTAACCTATCTCATAATTAAAAATGATATGATGAACAAGGGTATATCCCCACCGCTCTTACAGCGGTGGGGATTTTAAATATAAGTATGCAACATAATACACAATAGAAGGTGATTTTATGAGAAAATATGCAGCAATCGCTTTATGTACATCTGCCATTCTAGCAGGCTGTAATACTAGTAACGTAAGCCAGGAACCTAAAAAAGAGAAAAAGGTTCAAGAAACTAAGGAACAAGTAGAGACCGCGCAAGAACAAGGTAAAATTTCTTATAACCCAATTACACACGAAGCTACAAATACTACTATTCATATGACAGATATAAAAGATACTTTTACTGAGGTACAATATAAAATTTGGCGTACCGCTGATGGAAAGGAAACTGCTAAATCTTTGTCTTCTAAAGAAAAGGAAAAGCAATTTTCACTTCCTTTTGACATAAAAGAATTTGAAGGAAAACGCGGTGAGTTTCAAATTGAAGCAATAGGAATGAAAGAAGATGGGAAGACCATTCCACTCACAAAATCTGCTATTACTTTCGAGCAAAAGGTTCCCGTTCTTATGTACCATGCAATCGATAATTATCCCGGACAAGGCATTAAAGATTTATTCGTATCACCTGCTAACTTTGAAGCCCAAATGAAATATTTAAAAGACAACGGCTATACCTTACTAACCTTTGAACGCTGGGGCGATATTAATAAAGTGAATAAACCTATCTTTGTTACGTTTGATGACGGTATGCAAAATAATATGAATGCCTTTCATATTTTACAAAAGTTAAAAGATGATACGTTTAAACCGGCGGCAACAGAATATATGATTGTTAATAATGTCGATACTGAAGGATCCCTTTCTACATCTGAAATAAAAGAAATGGTTGATTCCGGTATTTTCTCCATGCAATCTCATACTGCAACACATGCCGACTTGCCGAAGATTACAAACTACGAAGAAGAATTAAAGGGATCAAAAGAAAAACTAGAAAAAATAACAGGTAAGCCCGTTATCGCAGTTGCTTATCCATTCGGTCATGTAAATGATAAAGTCGTTGCAGAAACGAAGAAATATTATCAATTTGCAACGACAACAAAACCTGGAAAGTTCATTACAAAAGGTGAACCCGATGAGTTATTAAAAATGAAGCGTGTGCGCATACACCATACGACGACTGTAGAACAATTTGCTTCTTCGATTAAATGACGATGAGGGCTCAATATATTTTGAGCTCTCTTTTTACGCTATATTTATATATATTTTTTGAATTTTCTTGTATTATATATAGTAAGAAATCTTTCAAATTAAAGGAGATTATACATATGTCATTTGAACAAACGTTAGAAAAATATGCTGCCCTTGCAGTCAATGTTGGTGTTAATATTCAACCAGGACAAACATTATCAATTAGTGCACCTCTTGAAGCTGTACAATTTGTACGCCTCGTTACAGAAAAAGCATATAAATCTGGTGCAAAACACGTATATGTAGATTGGAATGATGAAACGTTAACACGCTTAAAGTTCGATCTAGCTCCTGAAGAAGCATTCTCTGAATTCCCTTCTTGGAAAGCACACGCTCGTGAAGAATTAGCAAAAGAAGGCGCTGCATTTATGTCTATTTATGCAGAAAACCCTGATTTATTAAAAGGTGTAGATTCAACGCGTATTGCAGCTGCTCATAAAGTAGCTGGTGAAGCAATGAAAGTATACCGTGATTACGTACAAGCTGATAAAGTAAGCTGGTGTGTCATTTCTGTTCCTACGAAAGAATGGGCTGCTAAGGTATTCCCTGACGTTGCACCGGAAGAACAAGAAGCAAAACTGTGGGATGCTATTTTCAAAGCGACTCGCGCTGATTTAGAAAATCCTGTGGAAGCATGGAAAGAACACGATAAAACGTTACATACAAAAGTTGATTACTTAAACGAAAAACATTATAAAGCTCTTCACTATACAGGTCCTGGAACAGATTTAACGATCGAACTTCCAGAAAAGCATGTATGGGCTGGTGCTGGTAGCTTAAATGAAAAGAATGTACCATTTATGGCGAACATTCCAACTGAAGAAGTATTTACAATGCCACTTAAAACAGGTGTAAACGGCCAAGTGTCTAGCACAAAACCGTTAGCATTTGCAGGTAACATTATTGATAACTTCACGTTAACATTTGAAAACGGACGTATCGTAGACTATAAAGCAGAAACTGGTGAAGAGGCTTTAAAACATTTAGTAGAAACAGATGAAGGTTCTCACTTCTTAGGAGAAGTGGCTTTAGTACCTCATGACTCACCAATTTCAAACACAAATGTTTTATTCTACAATACGCTATTTGACGAAAATGCATCTTGCCACCTTGCAATCGGAAGTGCTTATGCATTTAACTTAGTTGGTGGAAAAACGATGTCTAAAGAAGAACTTGCTGAAAATGGTGCGAACACTAGTATTACACACAACGACTTCATGATTGGATCAGCTGAGCTTGATATTGACGGTATTACAGCTGACGGAAGACATGAACCAATCTTCCGTAAAGGAAACTGGGCGTTTTAACAAAAACAAAAGGCTATCTCCCGCAGCGGAAGATAGCCTTTTATGATGCAGATGAAACCTTAAGTCCAATTACTCCTAACACGATAAAAAGAATACAAAATGCTTGGAATAAGCTAATGTGCTCTTTAAAAAAGTACACACTAATAATAGTAATAAGTAATGTCCCAACACCAGACCAAATTGCATAAGCAATACTTAAATGAATCTTTTTCACCACGATTGCGAATACGCTGAAACAAATTCCATAAAATACGAAAATAAGTACACTTGGAACGAGCTTTGTTAAACCATTTGATAATTTCATCGCAATTGTTCCAGCTACTTCAAAAATAATTGTAACAAGTAATAATAGCCAATATACCATACTAGAATCTCCTTCTCTGTTACCTTATAGAGATTCTAGTATACTACTTATAGCCCTAATGAAATATATTTAATTTCTAAATATTCTTCGATACCGAAATGGCCTCCTTCACGGCCAATGCCACTCTCTTTAAAGCCACCGAACGGTGCTTGTGCAACTGATGGAAGTCCATCATTTAATCCGATAATACCGTATTCTAATGCTTCACTAATTTGGAATGCTTGACTAATATCTTTCGTGAAAATATACGCAGCCAAGCCGTATGGTGTATTATTTGCTCTTTCGATTACTTCCTCAACTGTTTTAAATTTCGCAACTGGTGCAACTGGTCCAAATGTTTCTTCAGTCATACAAAGCATCGTATCATTTGCCAACCCAATTACAGTCGGTTGCATAAAATGTCCATCTAACTCTGCAATCTGTTGGCCTCCATATAAGAGTTCTCCACCTTTTTGAACTGCATCTTCGATATGTTCTTGTACTTTCGAAACTGCATTCTCATCAATAAGCGGTCCTACAGTCGTTCCGTCACCGAAGCCATCTCCAACTTTCAGCTGCTCTACTGCCTTTTGGAACTTCCCTACAAATACTTCGTATACGTCTTCTTGAACGAATACTCGATTTGTACATATACACGTTTGTCCTGCGTTACGGAACTTCGAACCAATCACCGCTTCTACCGCTTTATCTAAATCCGCATCATTCATTACGATAAATGGAGCATGGCCACCTAACTCAAGCGAAACTTTTTTCATCGTTTGTGCAGCACTAGCCATTAATTCTTTCCCGATTTCCGTTGATCCTGTAAAGGACACCTTTCGAACGCGTCCATCTTCCATCCACGTATCAGCAATTGCTTTCGCACTACCTGTTACAATATTGATTACCCCTTTTGGAATGTCTGCTTCATGAGCTAATTCGGCTAATTTCAGTGCAGTCAATGGCGTTTGACTTGCTGGTTTTACAACCGCCGTACAGCCTGCTGCAAGTGCCGGGGCCACCTTCCTCGTAATCATAGCTGCCGGGAAGTTCCAAGGCGTAATAGCTGCCATAACCCCAACTGGTTGCTTCATAACTAAAATACGTTTATTCGGATGAGAAGCAGGAATCATTTCACCATATACGCGTTTCCCTTCTTCTGCATACCATTCAACAAAGCTATTTGCATAATTCACTTCACCAAGCGCTTCTAGAAACGGCTTTCCTTGCTCTTTCGTCATAATTGCTGCAATTTCTTCTTTATTTTCATCGATAAGTGTAAACCACTTTTTTAATTTCGTTGCACGGTCTGCTGCCGTTAATTTTGACCATGATTTAAAAGCTTCATGCGCAGCATCAACAGCTTGCTTTGCCTCCGTTACCCCGCCCTTTGGTACAGTCGCAAATATTTCTTTCGTTGCTGGATTATTTACTTCAATTTGCTCCTGCAATGTAATCCACTCACCATTTATATACATCGCCTTTTTCTCTACATTTACAAACGTCGCTTTTTTATCCAATGTTTTCTTCCTCCTCTATAAGTTTCTTTATCTTCCTAGTGGCAGCAGATTGACTTATTTTTAAAAACTCCGCTACTTTATAACTCGATCCATATGTTTTATATGCTTTCAAAATAATATTCCGTTCTACTTCTTCTAACATTTTATAGAGACTTTGACCGGACTGTTCAACCGTTGATTCTTGCATCGCTATTGGCAAATCTTCTATCGTAACAATATCGTCAGCAGTTATAACAATTCGCTCAATCACATTTTCAATTTCTCTATTATTTCCTTCCCACGGGTATCCAACAAATATTTGCAATGTGCTAGGCGCTAATTTTATATTCCGACCATATTTCTCGTTAAAGTGCTGTAAATAATGATAAATGAGTGGCAAGATGTCTTCTGTTCTTTCCCGGAGTGGCGGAATTAAAATTGGAATGACATTCAGACGATAATATAAATCTTTCCGGAATGTTCCTTGTTTCACCATCATACTTAAATCTCTATTTGTTGCCGCTACAATTCTAACGTCCACCTTTTTTAATTCTCTTCCGCCTATAGGGCGAAACGTTTTTTCTTGTAACACTTGCAAAAGCTTCGCTTGAATTTCAAGCGGCATTTCGCCAATTTCATCTAAGAAAAGGGTTCCTTTATGCGCCGATTCTAATAGTCCTTTTTTCCCTTCACGATTCGCACCTGTAAAAGATCCACCTGAGTATCCAAAAAGCTCTGATTCAATTAAATTCGTTGGCAAAGCCGCACAGTTAATCTCATAGAAACTTTCATTCTTTCGATTACTCACTTCATGTAAATGACGCACCAATCGACTCTTCCCTACTCCTGTCTCACCTAAAACGAGAACTGTACTATCTACTACAGATACTTTCTTAATTGTTTCGACTATTTTTTGCATAGCGATACTTTTAAAAATAAGTCCTTCATGCTCATACGTTTCTCTTAATTCTTTTTTATATGTTTTTAACTGATTATCCATTTCTTCTACCTTTTGACGTAGTTGGTAGAGTTCTGTAAGATCACGAGAGTAACTAATCACTCTTCGTAAATTTCCCTCATCATCAAAAACAGGCCTTGTACGAACGTGTAAATACTCTCCTGATTTTGTCGTTTGAACGAGTTCAATCGGTCTCTTTTTTTCAATTACTTCTAACGTTGCCGATGGGTAAAAGATACCATCTTTTTGTAGTTCTTTTACATGTTTACCTACTAACTCTTTAGCAGCTAGTTGGTAGTGCCTTTCACATGTACTATTTACACGCACAACGATTCCCTTTTCATCAGTCACAAAAATTTCGTCAAACGCATATTCAAATACATCTTGTAAATCCATTAACACTCGTTCCTTTTCTGCAACCATCCTAGCCACCCCTAACTTCCAATCCATCGATTCACTTCACTATCTTCATTATAAAGTGAATTTTCTGCATTTAACATAGAGATAGCTAGAATGCTTGTGATTTATCATTCAGTTTTTAAACACGAGCGATATCTACTTGCTCATAACAAGCTTGTAATGATTCCTCAATGATTGTTAAACCTTCCTCAAGTTGCTCATCTGTAATAACTAACGGCATTAACACACGAATAACATTACCGTATGTTCCTGCTGATAATAGAAGCAATCCGCGTTTATTTGCTTCTGCACATAAATTAGCTGTTAACGTTTTATCAGGTGTTTTCGTCTTATAATCTTGAACGAGCTCGAATGCACACATTGCTCCTAAGCCACGCACATCACCGATGCAATTATATTTATTTTTCATCTCTTCGAATCGGTTCATTACGACTTTTCCTAATTCTATCGCTCTATCATTTAAATTCTCTTTTTCTATTACATCAAGTACTGCTAATGCTGCCGCACATCCTAGCGGGCTTCCTGCATACGTTCCGCCAAGCTCTCCCGGTGCAGACTCATTCATAATTTCCTTGCGCCCAATAACACCACTAATTGGTACACCAGCGCCTAATGATTTAGATACCGTAATTAGGTCTGGAACGACATCATAATGATCAATAGCAAAATACTTTCCTGTACGGCTAAATCCTGTTTGAATTTCATCCGCTACAAATAAAATGCCATGTTCTGAACAAATATTGCGTACTTCTTGCACAAACTTCTTACTTGGGACGATAAATCCGCCTTCTCCTTGAACAGGTTCCATTACAACAGCTGCAATTGTTTCTGGTGCTACTTCTGATATGAAGAAATTCTTAAACTCTTCAATCATAAAGTCATCGTACTGCTCTTCCGTTAGTCCTTCTGGGCGACGATATTCATACGGGAATGGCGCTTTATATACTTCTGGAGCAAATGGGCCAAATCCAAATTTATATGGTTTTACTTTACTTGTCATCGTCATTGTCATTAATGTACGCCCGTGGAAACCTTTAGAAAATGCGATAATACCAGGTCTTTTTGTATATTTACGAGCGATTTTCACCGCATTCTCAACTGCTTCTGCACCACTATTTAAAAATAGTACTTGCTTATCAAAACTTCCTGGCGCTAATGCCGCAAGTTTTTCTGCTAATTCAATATATGGCTCATACATCATGACATTAAATCCAGTATGAATGTATTGATCTACTTGTTTATGGAGCGCTTCTTTAACAGCTGGATGACAATGCCCAACGTTAATTGTTCCTATTGCTCCTGCGAAGTCAATGTACTGATTACCATCAACATCTGTTACAAGAGCACCATTTGCAGATTGTACAAACGTTGGGATGCCGTTACTTACTCCTTTTGGTACTATATTTTGGCGGCGTTCTAGTAAAGACGCTGCTTTCGGTCCAGGAATTTGTTCATTTACTTTAGCAAATTTTTTTGTGTTCATTACGTACCCCATCCTTTTCTTTACATTGTTTTCTCTTTTCATTGCAAAATATATGCCAACATTCTTTTCCAGCATTCATCCTACACGCCTTCTATTTCGACACAAAAAATAAGTCTATACAGACTCATTAAGAGTCTGTATAGACTTATTTTTCTTACACACTAGACCACCTTTAATCACTATATAAAAAATAAGTCTATACAGACTCGTCTGTATAGACTTATTTTTCTTACACACTAGACTTTCCTTGTTCCCAAATAAACTCACCTGAATGAGAAATAAAATCCCCAACAGATTGTACTACTAAATCCGCAAGTGGTTCTAATGTTTGACGATCTCCTGTACCAGACAGTACTCCAATTGCATAGCAATCGCCACCGTTCTTAGCTAAATACAAATCTGTTGGCGTATCCCCTACGACCGCTACTTCACATGCCTCTAAATGAAACTTGTCACAAAAGGATTCTACAATTCTTTTATCAGGTTTCTGTGCCGGAAACGTATCTGAAGCCACAACATAATCAAAAAAAGATTCTAATTGATATTGTTTTAAAAATAATTCTGTCGGCGCGAAATCATCCGCTGTAACAACACCTAAAATAAATCCTCTATCCTTTAAACCTTGTAAAATTCTCGGTAAATCTGCTGTCATTCTCATATGGGAGCGGTACTCATACATAAGCGAAAATAATTTTTCACTTACCCACTCATGCATCTCCTCTTCTTTAGATGACGCAATATACTTACAAAGCCCCTTTGCTACATCAAGGCTTGTTCCAGCCGCTAGTGCGCTACGCGGATGAACAAATGTCCCCTCTACACCGATTTCCTTTAATAAAGCCTGCTGCATTGACTCTGGTAATTGATATAAATGTATACATTCAGCAACAAGTTCTTCAGCTACTTTTATCCAAATTGAATGAAAATCCATTAATGTTCCATCTTTATCAAATAGTATTGCTTTTATCTTCCCCATAGCACACCCTACCTCTCGTCTCTTATCTCCTCCAGTGTACCAATAAAATATGGATATAAAATAAACGAATTGTAAAAATACCATAAAAATCAAACTAACTTCCAATTTACAATTCTTCTATATAATAAAAAGGATGCCTTTACAGGGCATCCTCTTGATGTTCAGGAACAAATAGTTCCAGACAATGATATATATTTTCGAATTCCATCGGTGCATCTCCACCGTATTCACCATCTAAATTAATCATTAGTTTATCTGGTGAATGTACTTTAATTCGATTTGCTTGTGTGTATAGCACTTTTGGATTATTAATATGTTCACCACGCTGTGCTTGTGTTGCTGCTTTAATTAAGTCAGCGATAGAACCTTTTTTCAGCACTAATAAATCAAATAATCCATCATTAATTGATGCATATGGTGCTACTTTTTCAAAACCGCCTACTGAACGAGTATTCGTAATTAAAAACATCGTAATTTCTTCTTGTAGTAATTTTCCATCATACTCAATTTCAACATATGTTGGATGTAATGACGGTAGCATTTCAATACCTTTTAAATAATAAGCAAGTTGTCCTAATACTGTCTTTAGCTTGCTCGGTACTTCATATGTTAATTCTGTAATACGGCCGCCACCAGCTATGTTAATAAAATATGTATCATTCGCTCTGCCTAGATCTAACGGAACTGTTTTCCCTTCACAAATAATATCCGCAGCCTCTTCAATAGCACGAGGTACACCGATTGCACGCGCAAAATCATTTGTCGTTCCAACTGGAATAATTCCAAACTTTGGACGATGTTCATGTCCTACTAAACCGTTCACCACTTCATTTAATGTACCATCACCACCAGCTGCGATAACAACATCAAACTTACGATCCGCAGCTTGCCTCGCTGCCACAGTCGCATCTCCAGGACCCGTTGTCGCATGACAAGATGCTTCATATCCAGCTTGTTCTAATTTTTGTAATACTTCTGGTAAGCTCTTCTTAAATAGCTCACGCCCAGAAGTAGGATTATAAATAATTCTTGCTCGCTTCATCATTTATTAGCACAGGAAATTTCTTTATGTATCGAAAAAGAACATACCGAACTTCTATTCAGTATTCCCATGCCTACCTCCTCTCATCTTCCTATCCTTCTTTTATCCCGCTCAAACAGGCAGTAAGAACCCGATTCGTGTAGTCCATCAAAAGTAAATATTCATTTCAATGGTTTTGTTTTATTTGACAAAAAAATTTATGTTCATCTATTTTCCTCACAACAATTTACATATAACGAATAATAACTATCTATTATTTCATGAGATGAAAAAAAACCTCTATGTTTAGATTTATCATTATTCCCACCTTTTTGCAACTATCATACCATAGTTGCTATACAAACATTTTTCCACTTTTGACAGTTAATCAAACGTTTGTTTAAACGATTTTCTCTCATTTAAACAAACGTTTGATTAACCTAGAAAAACACCCATGTACGGGTGTTTTTCTGCTTAATCTTTAAAGGTTACTACTATTATCGCTTATTAATCTCTTCAAGTAAGATTTTGTTAACAAGCGGTGGATTTGCTTGTCCTTTTGTAGCTTTCATAATTTGACCAACTAAGAAGCCAATTGCACGGTCTTTACCATTTTTAAAGTCTTCGATAGATTGCTCATTATTATCAAGAATTTCTGTTACAACTTTACGAAGCGTACCCTCGTCAGAAATTTGAACAAGACCTTTCGCTTTAACGATTTCCTCTGGGTCTCCACCTTTTTCAATTAATTCGTTAAATACTTTCTTCGCGATTTTAGAAGAAATTGTACCTTTTTCAATTAATTGAACCATTTTAGATAAACCAGCAGGCGTTAATGCAACGTCTTTTAATTCTTTTTGTTGTTTGTTTAAGTATGCAAGCACTTCACCCATTAACCAGTTTGATGTTAATTTCGCATCAGCACCGTCTGCAACAGTTGCTTCGAAGAAATCAGACATCTCTTTCGTTAATGTTAATACGTGTGCGTCATAAGCTGGTAAGCCAATTTCTGCAACGTAGCGAGCTTTACGTGCATCTGGAAGTTCCGGAATAGAAGCACGAACTTCTTCTTTCCACGCATCATCGATGTAAAGTTCTACTAAGTCTGGCTCTGGGAAGTAACGGTAATCGTCAGATCCTTCTTTCACACGCATTAAGATTGTTTTCTTTGTTGCTTCATCGTAACGGCGTGTTTCTTGTTGGATGATACCACCAGATAATAATTCTTTTTCTTGGCGTACTTGCTCGTGCTCAAGACCTTTTTGTACGTAAGTGAATGAGTTTAAGTTTTTCAGTTCCGCTTTTGTACCGAACTTCTCTTGTCCAACAGGACGAAGGGAAATATTCGCATCACAACGTAGAGAACCTTCTTCCATCTTACAATCAGATACACCAGTGTATTGAATGATTGATTTTAACTTCTCTAAGTATGCATATGCTTCTTCTGGCGTACGCATATCTGGCTCAGATACGATCTCGATTAAAGGCATACCTTGACGGTTGTAGTCTACTAATGAACCATCAGCTGTATGCGTTGATTTACCAGCATCTTCTTCTAAATGAAGACGTGTAATACCGATACGTTTCTTTTTACCGTCTACTTCAATTTCAATCCAACCATTTTCACCAATTGGCTTATCGAATTGAGAAATTTGGTAAGCTTTCGGATTATCTGGGTAGAAATAGTTTTTACGGTCGAACTTCGTTTCCGTTGCGATTTCACAGTTTAATGCCATTGCAGCTTTCATTGCAAAGTTAACTGCTTCTTTATTTAAAGTAGGAAGTACCCCTGGGTATCCTAAGTCAATTACACTTGTTTGTGTATTTGGCTCCGCTCCGAATTCTGTTGGACTCGCAGAGAAAATTTTCGAATTTGTTTTTAACTCAACGTGAACCTCTAAACCAATAATTGTTTCTAAATTCATCTATGCTCGCCTCCTTACAGACTTGCTTTTTTTGTATGATAGTCTGTTGCTTGCTCAAATGCATGTGCAACGCGGTAAATTGTCGCTTCATCAAAGTGTTTACCAATGATTTGTAAACCAAGTGGCATATTGTTAGCACCGAATCCACATGGAACCGAAATCGCTGGAACACCCGCTAAGTTTACTGGAATTGTTAAAATGTCGTTTGCATACATTGTCATTGGATCATCAACTTTTTCGCCTACTTTAAATGCCGGAGTTGGCGTTGTTGGTCCAATAATAACATCGTAGTTAACAAATACATTTTCAAAGTCATTTTTAATTAATGTACGTACTTGTTGTGCTTTTTTGTAATATGCATCATAGTAACCAGAGCTAAGTGCAAATGTCCCAAGCATAATACGACGTTTTACTTCATCACCGAAACCTTCGCTACGTGTGTTTTTGTAAAGGTCTAATAAATTATTTACATTATCAGAACGAACACCGTAACGTACGCCATCGAAGCGTGAAAGGTTAGCAGATGCTTCAGAAGAAGATAGTAAGTAATACGTTGCTAGAGCGTATTTAGAGTGTGGAAGAGATACTTCTTCCCAAGTTGCGCCCATACCTTCTAATACTTTTAAAGCAGCTAGTACTGACTCACGAGCTTCCTCGCCAACACCTTCGCCTAAGTATTCTTTCGGTACAGCAATACGTAAACCTTTAACGTCGCCTGTTAAACCTGCTAAGTAGTTTCCTACTTCAACGTTTGCAGAAGTTGCATCCATGCGGTCAATACCTGAAATAGCTTGTAATAAGTATGCATTATCTTCTACTGTACGTGTAATCGGTCCGATTTGGTCAAGTGAAGACGCGAATGCTACTAATCCGTAACGAGATACGCGTCCGTAAGTTGGTTTTAAACCTACAACGCCGCAATATGCAGCTGGCTGACGGATAGAACCACCCGTATCAGAACCTAGAGAGAATAATACTTCTCCTGCTGCTACAGCTGCTGCAGAACCACCACTAGATCCACCAGGAACGTAGTCTAAGTTCCATGGGTTTTTCGTAGCGTAGAAACCTGAGTTTTCATTTGAAGAACCCATTGCAAACTCGTCCATGTTTAATTTACCGATTGTAATTGTGTCAGCAGCTTTTAGCTTTTGCACAACTGTCGCATCATAAATTGGATCGAAGTTTGCTAACATTTTACTCGCACAAGTAGTACGAAGACCGTTAGTCACAATGTTATCTTTCACACCAATTGGCATACCGAATAATAAACCATTATCTTCAGCGCCAATCTTAGCGTCTAATTCTTTCGCTTTCGCGCGTGCATTTTCTTCATCTAATGTAAGAAAAGCTTTTACGTTATCTTCAACATCCGCAATACGTTTGTAAGATTCTTCTACTAAATCCGTAACGGAAATTTCTTTGTTGTTTAACTTCTTATGTAACTCTGATACCGAATGATCAAATAATGACATCGAAATTCCCTCCTCTATTCTAATACTGCTGGAACACGGATTTGATTATCTTTGTGATCCGGTGCATTTTTTAATACTTCTTCTACTGGTAAACCTTTTTCTGGTACATCTTCACGCATAACATTTTTCATAGTTAATACATGAGTTGTTGGTTTTACATCTGTTGTATCTAATTCATTTAACTGTTCTGCAAATGTAACAATTGCATCTAGTTGTTTTTGAAATTTTTCTGCTTCTTGATCAGTAATTGCAAGACGTGCTAAATGTGCAACGTGCTTTACATTCTCAACGGAAATTCTTGACACGGCTAGGCCACCTCCATAATATATCGTTCAATCTACAATACTATTGATGATACCAAATTTTCAGTACTTCAAGCAAGTCAACACACGACACTTACAGCATTTTTACATAAAAAAAGAAAGGCAAACGCCTTTCTTTACAATTTACTCTTTATCTAACGGTTTATTTTTCGGAAATCTCTCGTTATCTTCTTCATTATCACGAATTGTTTTTTGTAATACAAAACAAGACATCGTTAAAAATAATGTTCCAATTAAATAGTATCCTTTTACACTAAGCGTTTCATCTAACGTATAAATCCCAATTAGCATACCTGAAAGCGCACAAACAAATGAAGTCCATGCTAAAAACGTGAACGCTTGCGTATTTCGTCTTCTCATCGTTCTCCCCCTCGTTAGCTGTACACCCATTATAGATAAGTATATTTATTATGATGGATTTTTATGTAAATTCTAGTTTTATATTTATAAATCTATCATAAAAGGATACTATTTTAATGTTAGTTTTCTGTCTAATCTGAAAAAACAATTAAAATCATTGACATTTATTTCAATTCTACATAAAATAAAAATAAATATTACGAACCTCGAAATATACGGGAGTGGAATTAATTGTTGCAATACGAACATTTTTTAGACTTACTGCTAGATAATGCCAAGAAACTTTTCTATCCCGAGGAATGGGTAAGCCTAGATTTAACACTTTCTAAAACTGAAGTATTTTGTTTACTTTGGATGGAGCGAAATACAGATATTACAATGACCAAAATCGCTGAACTTCTTGATATACCAATGAGTACAACGACAGGTGTGGTAAATCGCCTTGTAAAAAAGGGATATATTGAAAGGTACCGTGATGAAAACGACCGACGCATTGTATTGATTCGTTTAACAGAAAACGGCGTAATGCTCGTTCAAGAAGTAAAACAAAATGCAGCCCATTACTTTAACCTTGTGACGGAAGCATTATCAGAAGAAGAAAAAGCATTCTTACTACAAATCTTCCAAAAAATCATGAATCACATTGCTACGTCACAGCAAAAAACAGAAGAAAAGGTTTCTACACCTAAAATGAAAAACATTCCGATTGAATAAAACCCTTGTTGGGTTTTTATTCAATCATTTATTTCGACACTCGTAATATTCGATATTCGAAACAAAGGGGATATGAATGATGAGAATTATTTTGTATACAGGTAAAGGCGGCGTAGGAAAAACTAGCATTTCAGCAGCAACAGCACTTCAAAGTGCAAAACAAGGTTTAAAAACTTTAGTAATGAGTACAGATCCTGCTCATAGTCTAGGAGATTCATTTGGTATAAAGCTATCTTCTGAGCCGTTAGAAATCCGCGAAAATTTATGGGCACAAGAAATTAATACGATTTATGAAATGGAAAAGGGCTGGGGAAAATTACAGAAATATATTACACTTCTCTTCACTTCCAAAGCAGCTGATGATATTACAACAGAAGAATTAACGATGTTTCCTGGTATGGAAGATTTAATTAGCTTACTTCGCGTACTCGATTATTATAAACAAAACACATATGATGTTATTATCATTGATTGTGCTCCAACAGGAGAAACATTAGCAATGCTCAGTTTTCCAGACATGCTCGGCTGGTGGATGGAAAAACTCTTTCCTATTAAAAGAAAAGTTTTAAAAGTTGTTCGCCCTGTAGCCCAACCACTTCTTGGTGTCCCCCTTCCAACCGATGATATTATGGACGAATTAACAAATACACTTGAACAGCTCGGAGAAATGAGAGATATTTTATCAAACCGAGAAGTAACAAGTATCCGCATCGTTGTAAATCCTGAAAAAATGGTCATTAAAGAAGCACAGCGCAGCTTTACGTATTTAAATTTATACGATTATAACGTAGATGCCATTATGATTAACCGCGTCATCCCTAACACTGTCACCGATCCTTATTTTCAAGCATGGAAAGATACGCAAAAGAAATATAAAACATTAATTCAAGATAGTTTTAATCCACTTCCTATTTACGAAGCTCCAATGTTTGAACAAGAAGTTGTCGGTTTGTCTATGTTAGAGCGTGTAGGAGATGCTCTATTTAAAACTGATCATTGTCCTACTGAAGTGAAATTTAACGGCCGCACACAATATGTAAAAAAAGATGGCGATGAGTATATTTTCGTTCTGTCTATTCCCTTCTCAAACAAAAGTGAGTTAGCATTAAATCAAAAAGGTGATGAACTTATTATTCGAGCTGGTTCTGTGAAACGAAATATCACATTGCCCAAAACATTAACCCACCTTTCTATTCAAGGAGCAAAATTCGAAGCTGATGTACTAAACATTCGATTTGGAGGTGTAGTGCATGCGTGAGGAGCTACTAAGGAAGGTAATTCGTACAAAAATAAAAGTCGGTATGCATATATTAGAAGAGTTACCCGCCCCAATCCAACAATCAGCTAAGCAAATGCTAAATATTTTACAAGAGGAGCTAGCTGCTTATCCGCAAGAACAAGAGCATCATGAAGATAATTTAAAAAGTATTATAATTGAATGAACATCTCTGGATAGAGGGCCTTTCTAGGCTTTCTATCTCCATATTGGAGTGATGTAAGTTGTCGAAAGAAAATCCCACTATTATGCTTTGGATTATTCCCTTATTATTTTTCATTCATAACCTTGAAGAATCTTTCCAAATGCCTCAATATCTTGCTAATCAATTTTTAATTCATTTTATAACAATCCAACAATTTTTAATTGCCATTTCCGCATTAACAATCTTTGTCCTACTTATCGTCTTTCTATATCAACTAAACTTCTTGCCTTCTATATACTGGATTATTTTTATACAAGGGGCCATTTTCTTCAACTCTGTTCAACATATTATTTTGTTTTTCATTTTCCGTTCCTATAACCCTGGCGTAATATCCGCAGCTTTCATTGTCATTTTTTCTATTTTCCTTTTTTCATCTCAAAAACACTTAATTCATAAAAAGAAATTCGTAATTACACTCGCTTTCAGCTTATTTTCTTATCCTGTTATAATTTGGATTACCTTACTATTCGCTAGCTACTTTCATTCATAAAAAAAGACCAGGAAAACTCCTGGTCCATTACTCTACTTAACAAACATTGGATTCTACGTTATACAAAATTGGAAGGTACAGAATTAGGGTTTGTTTGTTAAGTAGATTATATGTTGAACGAACTAACAGCGGAGGGGTTCCTTCTGTTAGTCCATTAAACCCAATCATTATTTTACGATTTTTTCAAGCTCTTCAAGTGAAAGATCTACTGAAATGGAACCATCATTTGTTTCTTTCTTAATTGCATCTGTTACTTCTTTTGAATGATATAGTTCAATTACTTTTTTCAGTGTTGGATCATCTTTATCTTTCGTACGAGCTGCGAAAATATTAATATATGGCTTCGCATTTTCATTCTTTGGATCTTCTAAGAAAATTGGATCCTTCGCCGGATCTAATCCTGCTTGACCAGCAACACCGTTATTAATAACTGAAGCTGCTACATCTTTTAGTACACGAGGTGTTTGCTGTGCAATAACCGGTGTAATTTTTAACTTCTTCGGATTTTCAGCAATGCCGCTTGGATCTCCAAATAAGCCAAAGTCTTTCTTAAGCTTTAATAAACCTGCTGCATCAAGAAGTTTTAATGCACGTGCTTGGTTCGTTGGATCATTTGGAATTGCAATTTCTGAACCATCTGGAATTTCATTTGCTTTCTTATGTTTTTCAGAGTATAAGCCCATTGGTGCAATTTGCGTTGTACCAACAGCTGTAATATCTAACTTATGCTCTTTTTTAAATTGCTCTAAGAAAGCAACGTGCTGGAATGAGTTTAGTTCAATATCTCCATCAGCTAACGCTTTATTTGGCGTTGTGTAATCGGAGAACTCGACCAGTTTAATTTTAATTCCTTCTTTTTCAGCTTTTTTCTTTAAAATTTCCCAAGCGTCTCCATCCGTTCCAGTTACACCGACGCGAACTACTTTTTCTTTCGCTCCTGCCCCGGTGTCTGCACTTGAGCAGCCACTTAATGCTGAAACCCCTACAATCGCTGATAATGCAAATGCTAAAATTTTCTTCATTTTCTTTTCCTCTCTTCCTTTTTATGATCTGCGTAACAAGACTTTCGCAAAGTAGTTTCCTAAATTTTGAGCTATCTGTACGAGAATAATAAGTAAAACAACCGTTACGAACATAACTGATGTATCAAAACGTTGATAACCATATGTCATTGCTAAGTCGCCAAGACCGCCACCACCGACAAGCCCAGCAACTGCAGAAAATTCAATTAAACCAACCGTCATAAACGTGACACCTAAGATTAATGGTGCTAATGCTTCTGGCACGAGAATTTCAAAAACAATTCTAAGTGGTGAAGCACCCATCGCTTGCGCTGCTTCAATTACTCCTTTCGGAACTGAAACAAGGTTTGTTTCAACCATTCTAGCAATACCAATTGATGCGACTAACGTCATCGGGAAAATTGCTGCCGCTGTTCCAATTGTCGTTCCAATAACGCTTCTTGTTAGCGGGCTTAAAGCTACTAAGAAGATGATGAATGGAACCGGACGAATTGTATTAATAATGATATTAAGAATAGAAAAGACCCATTTATTTTCTAAAAAGTTTCCTTTTCTCGTTACATATAAAAGTAAACCTAGAGGTATACCAAGAATTGTAGCAAATATAAGGGTTACGATTACCATTAAGAGGGTATCCCCTGTCGCATCTAATATGCGAGGCCAAAATATACTCCAATCAACTCGCATGAGCTTCTACCTCCTTCAGCTGCACTTGCAGTCTTAGATGTTGTAATGCTTTTTGGATTTCCTTCTGCTCACCTTGCAGCTCTACTAGTAGATTTCCAAATAGTACATTTTGAAGTTCAATAATATTTCCGTACAGTACATTTACATCGACGTTATAATTTTTTGCGATATATGATAGTACCGGCTGTCCTGTCTCCTCACCAGTAAAAGTTAAGCGGTAAATCTGTCCACCATTTTGAATCTTCGCTAGAACACTTTCCGGTAAATGATCGTTAATAACAGAACGTACAAAGTTTTGAGTCGTTTTTGTTTTTGGCTGTGTGAACACGTCAAACAATTTTCCTTCTTCAATTACTTTTCCTTTTTCCATTACAGCTACACGGTGACAAATTTCTTTCACAACATGCATTTCATGTGTAATAAGAAGAATTGTTAAATTGTACTCTCTATTTACCTTCTTTAATAAGTTCAAAATCTCTGTCGTTGTTTCTGGATCTAAAGCTGATGTTGCCTCATCACATATAAGAATATCTGGTGATGTTGCAAGTGCTCTAGCAATACCTACACGCTGCTTTTGTCCGCCTGATAGCTGCTCTGGGTAATTGTTTGCCTTATCTTCTAACCCTACAAACTTCAGCAGTTCATTTACTCTTTCTTTTATCTCATTCTTTGGTACTTTCGCTAACTTTAATGGATAAGCAATATTCCCAAAAACTGTTCTTGAATTAAATAAATTAAAGCTTTGAAAAATCATCCCGATTCTTTGTCTTAGCTTCCGTAATTCTTTCGTCGATAATGATGTAATATCTTTATTATCTATTGAAATCGTTCCTGCCGTTGGTCTCTCTAACATGTTTACTAGGCGTAATAACGTACTCTTTCCAGCTCCACTAAAACCGATAATGCCAAAAATTTCACCTTTCTCAACAGATAACGTTACATCCTCCACCGCATGAACAGATTGCCCACCCGATTCATATACTTTACTTACATTGTTAAAAGAAATCATTTTTTCCCCTCCTATTTGCTGCAAAAACTTGAAGTAGAGCTTTCGAGGTAAAATAAAAAGTGCTCTCCTTCTTATCAACCATAAAGATAAGAAGGAGAGCACTTATATGTACTCGGTCACATCTTCTCATCTTCCAAGCCTTTCATAGACTTGCTGGAGTTAGCACGGTATTAAAAAACCCGTTGCTGAGGTATCGTAGGGCCAGTCCCTCCACCTCTCTGGATAAGAATGTATCGATTTAATTGTCGTTTAATTAATTCTCATTATAGAACTCAGAATAATAAGAGTCAATACATTTTTTAGAAAAATATTAATTATTCCTTTATTAAAATTTTCAGATGAAATTTCATAATAAAATAGTAATCTTTAAAGTTATGTAAAATTCTCCTCCTGCATATTTTTTAAAAGGATAATCTTCTCTACTAATTGAATACCATTATTTGAATATGAAATCGGAGGAAGATAAATATATGAAAACAGCTCTTTTACTCGTTGATATTCAAAATGATTATTTTCCACATGGAAAGATGGAATTGCGTAATCCAGTAGAAGCAAGCGCATATGCCCGTCAGCTACTACAACTCTTTAGAAAGAAAAACAAACCTATTTTCCATATCCAACATGTAGCGATAAAAGATGATGCTACTTTTTTCCTGCCCAATACAGAAGGTGTGCATATTCATGAAAGCGTACGTCCACTTAGAGAAGAAACCGTTATACTCAAACATTATCCAAATAGTTTCCGCGAAACCGATCTTCTAGAACAATTACAACGTTTAGACATTGAGCACGTCGTCATATGCGGAATGATGACTCATATGTGTATTGATGCTACCGTAAGAGCTGCTTTTGATTTCGGCTTTCAATGTACTGTTATACATGATGCTTGTGCTACAAAAGATCTTTCTTTTAAGAATGCTACTATACCAGCCGTCTATATTCATAACACAATTTTGGCTAGTTTAAATGGAGTATATGCAAATGTAATGAGTGCAGACGAGTTTTTAGCTATAAAAAAACACTCTCTTCAGTGAGCAAAACCGAAAAGAGTGTTTCTTGTCAAACCATAGATTTTCTTTCAAATTGTATTATACAGGAAATTTTTAAAATGAATACTAAAAAATATGACTAATAAGTCAACTTTTCTCTTTGTTTTGTTTCTATTTACATGTTTATCCCGATATTAATAGGGTTTAGCTAGTTTCACTTACCAAATAGTAATATATGGTAAGTGTTTTTTAATTCAAATTAACTAATTTCTCCTATTATTTATCTGTTTGTTTCTTTTTCAAATACTCCGCACGCAATTTTTCAATTTGCTGCTTTTTATCAAATTTGGCAGGCGTCTGCTTTTCATGAAACTTTGCGACAGCTACCTGGCTTTTGTAATCTAATTGATATTTTCCCACTTTGTTCACCTACTTTTCTTTTCTTTAAAGAGAACCTATTCAACAAATATAAATATACCTTATTTTACTGAATTAAACCTTATTACTTTATTAGTTTTTCTACTGACATCTATCTTAATCCACATATAGAAAGTTTTTCAAAAAAAAAAGAGATCTTCGCAAACTGCGAAGATCTCTTTTACTATTTCTTATAAAGTTTCAGAAGTAGTTTTTGCTTGCATGTGAAGTGCTAAGTAGTCAGGGCCACCAGCTTTAGAGTCTGTACCAGACATGTTAAAGCCACCGAATGGTTGGTAACCTACGATTGCACCAGTACATCCACGGTTGAAGTATAAGTTACCTACGTGGAAGTCTTCACGTGCTTTTTCAATATGGTCACGGTTGTTAGTAACAACAGCACCTGTTAAACCGTATTCTGTATTGTTTGCAATTGCAAGTGCATGGTCAAAGTCTTTTGCTTTACAGAATGCTACTACTGGCCCAAAGATTTCTTCTTTCATTAAGCGAGCATCTTCTGCAACGTCAGCAACGATTGTTGGTTGGATGAACCAGCCTTTAGAATCGTCTCCTTCGCCACCAGCTAAGATTCTACCTTCTTCTTTACCAATTGCAACATAGCTCATTACTTTATCGAATGCAGCTTGGTCATTAACAGGCCCCATGTTTGTACCTAATACCGCCGGGTTAGCAACTGTTAATTCTTTCGTTAATTCAACAGCACGATTTAATACGTGATCGTATACATCTTCGTGGATTACTGCACGAGAACATGCAGAACATTTTTGTCCTGAGAATCCGAATGCTGATGCAACGATAGATTTAGCTGCTAATTCAAGATCTGCTTCTTTATCAACAACGATTGTATCTTTACCACCCATTTCAGCGATAACGCGTTTTAACCAAATTTGGCCTGGGTTTACTTTCGCTGCACGCTCATAAATACGGATACCTACATCGCGAGATCCAGTGAAGCTCACGAAACGTGTACGAGGGTGATCTACTAAGTAGTCACCAACTTCAGAACCGTTACCTGGAACGAAGTTTACTACGCCAGCTGGTAAACCAGCTTCTTCTAATACTTCCATAAATTTCGCTGCTACTACAGGAGTTGTACTAGCTGGTTTTAGTAATACTGTGTTACCAGAAACTAAAGCAGCTGTTGTCATACCTGCCATAATTGCGAATGGGAAATTCCAAGGAGAAATGATAACACCTACTCCTAATGGAATGTAAGAGAAACGATTATATTCAATTGGACGGCTTTCTACTGGAATACCGTCTTTTAATTTCAACATTTGACGACCATAATATTCCATAAAGTCGATTGCTTCTGCTGTATCAGCATCTGCCTCATTCCATGGTTTACCTGCTTCTTTTACAAGAATAGCAGAGAATTCATGTTTTCTGCGACGAACGATTGCTGCAGCACGGAATAAAATGTCTGCACGCATTTCTGGCTTTGATTTTCTCCAAGTTTGGAATGTTTCATCCACTACTTGCATTGCTTTTTCAGCTAACTCACGGCTTGCTTTTGAAACACGACCAACAAGTTCCTCTTTATTTGCAGGGTTTACAGAAACAATTTTGTCTTCTGTAGTGATTTTTTCTCCCCCAATAATTAATGGATAGTCTTGTCCAAGATAAGATTCTACTTTCTTTAAACCTTCTTCAAACGCTAATTTGTTAGCCTCCACTGAAAAATCTGTAAATGGCTCATGTTTGTATGCTACTACCATTATTTTTAGCCTCCCCTTAGAAAAACGTTTACATTTTACAACATTATTCTACACGATAATTTAGATTTATTCAAATATTCCTAGACTTATATTTTAAAAATTAATAAATTTTTAAAATATAATAAAAAAAAGAGATTCATACATGCGTATGAATCTACAAAATATGAGTATATTCCAAAACATTTTTTCCAATCAATAATATAGTAACTAATAAAAATAAAGTCCTTACATATCCAACACCTTTTTGAACTGCAAACTTCGATCCAAAATAAGCACCAAAAATCATCGATAATCCCATAATAATACCGTATTCAAAATGAATTACGTCTAAAAATAAAAAAGTAATTAACGATACGATATTACTAACAAAGTTCAAAAGTTTTCCAGATGCTGCTGCTTGAATAAAATCCAAACCAATTAATAAAAATGCAAAAATTAAAAAGGATCCTGTCCCTGGTCCAAAAAATCCATCGTAAAACCCTATCATTAAAATAACAAAGAAAAATATTAATGTTTTTCTTTTCGTCATCTTCTTATAGGTAGATACACTTCCCCAATCCTTTTTCGCAATAATATAAATAGCAATGAATACCAACATCACAAGCACTAACGGACGTAAAATATCCGGCGGAATAAACTTTACTACTAAAGCACCTGCGACTGCTCCTATAACAGTTAACGGGATTAACTTTCCTACAATTTTAAAATCGACCTTTCCCGATCGAATAAAATAAATTGCACTCGTAAACGTCCCCATCGTTGCAGCTAACTTATTCGTTGCAATTGCCGAAGCTGGTGGTAAACCAACAAACATAAGTGCCGGAAGCGAAATCAATCCTCCACCGCCAACAACTGAATCAATAAAAGCTGCTAAAAAGCCGAATGCAATTAATAAAATAATGACTTGAAAACTTAGTTCGTCCATACTCTTTACCCCTTACCCCTTTTTTATAACATTTTAAATTATAACAAAATTCTCCAAGAAAAAAAGCCGTTCCATAAAGGAACGACCCTCCTATTTAATCTAAAATTTTCACAAACGGTTCATCTTGCTTCGCTTCACGTATAATAATCGCTTCTGGGCGCTCTACAGATTTAATCGTTACTTGTACTTTCATATAATTCGGGAAATATTCCATAACAAGCCCGGCTACATATTGTGTAAAGCCAATTATTTCTGCTTTTCCATTAAACTGGACAGGAATATCAAGCTTTATTTCTCTTAATTCATCGTCTCTATACATACCAGTACCGATAACAGCTGTATAGTCACCTTGGAAATAATCACTTAGTTTTGCTTTAAAGTTTGATACCCTCGCCAAATCTTCACGTTTATTATCTGTTTTCGCTTGTTCAGATGGGAACAAATAATATTTCTCATTAATTTGTTTCCAATCCTCAACTGTTTCACTACCCTTTTCAACATTTGCATAAGAAACAAAATTACCTGGCACGAGCGAAGACTTTGGAGTTTGACGATAAATTGCAAATGTAATCGGAAGGTTTTTTGTTTCAGCGTCCCTTTGATGCATAACTTTCAAGATTTCTTGCGCCATTTTTTTCCCTTCAGCTAACATTTTTTCTTGCTCGATTTTAGCCTCACGTGGATAACCATGCTCTTCCTCGTAATAATGAACCGAATTCATCGCTAATCCAACTACAATGCCACTACGCTCATTTTTGTTCACATAATAATCATGCTCTAAAATATTTGAAATATATATTGGACTTTTGTTATTTTTCACTTCTAGTGATTCGGATCCTGCACCTAATGCGGGATTTAACCCTATATTCGGGAAGTTAACCGCATCTTTTTTTAATTTATCTTCTAGTTCCTTTTGTTCTGCATCTGTACGTTTTCTTTTAACAAGCATCTGTATATCCTGAGTATTTAGGGACTTTCCGCCTTTTAAAACATTATCTTTCGTACTAAATGATTCTTTCGCAATACGCATTAATCCTGTTTCAAATTCATCTATATCAAGACGATTATTTAATCCTTGTACAACTAAACCACGCGCATCTCCTGCTTCAAATGGAATAGTCGTCTTATAATATTCATCCGAAATAGAATACTTCGGAACGATTGCTTGCTCTTTTGTTTTCCCCGATTTCTCAACCACTTTGTCATCTTTGTCGGCACCTGCACTACACCCACTTACAAGTAGGCCAAGGCTTAATACCGCTAATGCTATTTTTTTCATGGTAAGTTTGCACCTCTTACTTATTTAGCTCTTGTAAGAACCTCTCTTCATTCCAAACCTCAACATTATGCTTCTCAGCTTGTGCTAATTTCGAACCTGCCGCTTCACCTGCAACAACTAAATCCGTACTTTTACTAACACTTCCTGTTACTTTTCCACCTAATGCCTCAATCTTCTTCTTCGCTTCACTACGTCCCATAACTTCTAACTTCCCTGTTAAAACGACAGTTTTTCCTGCGAAGTACGACTCAACATTTTGTAAATCAGCAATTTTTATACCTTTGTATGCCATGTTCACGCCATACTCTTTAAATTGTTGTAATAGCTCTAATACGTCTTCATTATCAAAATACGTCACGACAGATTGAGCCATTTTTTCACCAATCTCGTTAATTGCTTTTAATTCTTCTTCCGTCGCTTTCACAAGTGCATCCATCGTTTCAAAATGCTCTGCAAATGTACGTGCTGCTTTCGCTCCAACGTGGCGAATACCAAGACCGAATAATAATCGCTCTAATGAGTTTTCTTTAGAATTCTCAATTGCTTGTACTAAATTCGTTGCTGATTTTTCGCCGAATCGTTCTAGCTGCAATAATTGCTCTTTCGTCAACGAATATAAATCCGCAAATGTACGAATATAATCAGCATCAAAGAGTTGTGTAATGACACGTTCTCCAAGTCCATCAATATTCATTGCATTTCTTGAAACGAAATGGATTAGCCCTTCTCGAATTTGAGCTGGACAAGTTGGATTTATACAACGAAGTGCTACCTCTTCTTCTAAACGAACTAGTTCACTCTCACATGCTGGACAATGCGTTGGCATATGATATTCTTCTTCCTCACCAGTACGCTTATCAAAAATAACGTTCACAACTTCAGGAATAATATCTCCGGCCTTCTTCACAACAACGTAGTCACCAATTCGAATATCTTTTTCGCGAATTAAATCCTCGTTATGTAAAGAAGCACGACGAACGATAGTACCAGCCACTCGCACTGGCTCTAGCTCTGCAGTTGGTGTTACAACACCTGTACGGCCAACACTTAATTCAATACCTGTTAATCTTGTTACAACTTCTTCAGCTGGGAATTTATAAGCGATTGCCCATCTTGGACTCTTTGCTGTAGTTCCTAGACTTTCTTGAAGAGCAACATCATCTACTTTTATAACGATTCCATCAATCTCATAATCAAGATGCGGACGTTTTTCTTGCCATTCTTCTACATAAGCTATAACTTCTTCAATTGTTTCACATGTACGACGATTTGGATTTGTTTTGAATCCAAGTTCACCTAAGAAATCAAGCGATTCACTATGTGATGGAATTGTTTTTTCTTCTACATTCGCCAAACCGTACACAAACATAGATAAGTTACGCTTCGCTGCAATTTTCGGATCAAGTTGACGTATTGAACCTGCTGCTGCATTACGCGGATTCGCAAATACATCTTCTCCATTTTGCTCTTTTTCTTCATTTAGTTTAACAAATGAACGCTTCGGCATATAAGCTTCGCCTCGGGCTTCTAACGTTACTTCTTCATTTAAACGAAGTGGGATAGCTTTAATTGTTTTTAAATTTTGAGTAATATCTTCACCCGTTACACCATCACCACGTGTCGCCCCTTGAATGAAGCGTCCTTTTTCATAATGAAGTGAAACGGCAAGCCCGTCAATTTTTAATTCACATATATATCTTACATTCGCACCATCAATTCCTTGACGTACTCTTCTGTCGAAATCACGTAAATCTCCCTCGTTAAATGCATTTCCTAAACTTAACATTGGTGACTTATGTGTTACTTTTTCAAATATATCAAGAACAGTTCCCCCAACACGAACGGAGGGAGAATCTTCACTCATAAACTCTGGGTTCTCTGCTTCTAATTTTATAAGCTCCTGCATATTACGGTCATACTCCGCATCAGAAACAGAAGGATTGTCTAATACGTGATACTGATAGTTAAATGTATTTAACAAATCACGCAGTTCTTCTATACGTTTTTTTGCTATCTCTTTTGACATATCCTCATTCCTTTCCTATTGTTTCGTCACAGGTGCAAATTTTGCTAACAAACGTTTAACACCAATTGGGCTTGGGAACGCAATATCTAATTCTTTTGCATCACCTTCACCTTTTACACTTACAACTGTACCGACTCCCCATTTTTGGTGGGAAGCTTTATCGCCTACTGCCCAGCCGATTTGTTCGCCACCTGTTGTCTTAGCTGCAGGGCGCGCGAAAGCTGAACGAGAGCGTGTTGTTGTTGTGATTGTCGTTTTACCGCTACTTGCCGTTCTGCCTTTTGCACCAAACGAAGTTTCACGCTTCGGTGCTGTTTCATTTAATGATTCCACTAATTCTGCCGGGATTTCTGTAATAAATCGAGATGCGGCATTCATACTTGTTCTACCAAATAAAGTACGCATTTGTGCATTGGATAAATATAACTCTTCTTCTGCACGAGTAATACCTACATAAGCGAGACGACGCTCTTCTTGCATTTCATCTTCTTCCATTAGAGAACGCGTATGAGGGAATATTCCTTCCTCTAAACCTACAATAAAGACAACTGGGAATTCTAATCCTTTTGCTGAGTGCATCGTCATTAAAATAACTTCCTCACCAGCAGTTGGATCTTCATCTACACGATCAATGTCAGCAACAAGCGCTAAGTCTGTTAAGAATGCAACAAGACTCTTATCTTCGCTTTGAGATTCAAATGTTTGCGTAACAGATAAAAACTCATCTAAGTTCTCTAAACGACCTTCTGCTTCTAAAGTACGCTCGTTTTTCAACATATCGCGATAGCCTGTTTTTTCAATAACTTCCTCTACCAATTCTGTAACAGATAAATACTCTTGCATATTTACCCAGTTGTGTAATAAACCTGCGAATTCTTTTACTGCCTTTGTAATTTTTGCACTTACTCCAACATGCTCAATCTCATCGAATACAGCAGTTAATGAAATTCCATTTTGTACACCGTAATTAATAATTTTATCGATAGAAGTCGCACCAATTCCGCGCTTTGGCATGTTAATAATCCGTGCGAAACTAATCTCATCATCTGGATTCCCAATTAAACGTAAATACGCCAAAATATCTTTAATCTCTTTACGATCGTAGAACTTAGTACCGCCGACGATTTTGTAAGGAATATTAGATTTCAGGAAAATCTCCTCGACCATACGAGACTGAGCATTTGTACGATATAACACTGCAAAATCAGTATATTTTCGTTTTCCCATTTGAATATCATCACGAATTTTTTTCGCAACAAAATATGCTTCGTCTTTTTCCGTTGCAGCACGATAATACGAGATTTTGCTTCCAACTTGATTATCTGTCCATAATTTCTTTGGTTTACGATTCGTATTTTTTTCGATAACAGCATTCGCTGCATTTAAAATATTTTGTGACGAACGATAGTTTTGTTCTAACAGAATAACTTGCGCATTCTCATAGTCTTTTTCGAATGATAAAATGTTAGAAATGTCCGCACCACGCCAGCGGTAAATAGATTGATCTGAGTCACCTACAACGCATAAATTTTTAAAACGTGCCGCTAAATGTTTAACAAGAAGGTACTGTGCTTTGTTCGTATCTTGATACTCATCCACGTGAATATATTGGAACTTACGCTGATAAAACTCTAGTACTTCTGGAACACGTTCAAATAACTGAATCGTTGTCATAATTAAATCATCAAAGTCTAATGAATTATTTTTCAAAAGACGTTTTTGATATTCTGTATATACATCGCTCGTTAATTTTTCATATGGATCAGCGATTGTAATTTTTTTCGCATATTTATCTGCAGATAACAATTCATTTTTCGCATTACTAATCCCAGCTAAAATAGAGCGCGGCTCAAATTTCTTCGGATCAATATTGCGCTCTTTCATAATTTTTTTGACTACAGTTAACTGATCGCCTGAATCTAAGATTGTAAAGTTACGATTAATACCAATACGATCGATATCACGTCGTAAAATACGTACACACATAGAGTGGAACGTCGAAATCCAAATATCTTCTGCTTCTGGTCCGACAAGTGTATCAATACGCTCGCGCATTTCACGGGCTGCTTTATTTGTAAAGGTAATAGCTAGTACATTCCATGGTGCTACACCTTTTTCACCAAGTAAATACGCAATACGATGTGTTAACACACGTGTTTTACCACTACCTGCACCTGCCATTAATAGAAGTGGTCCATTTGTTGTTTGTACTGCTTTTTGTTGTTGCGGATTTAAACCATTTAATAACCTATCTGTTGTACTCATATACGCCTGCACCTACTCTCCTTTTACTGCTTTAACTGTTTTTAACGCTGCTTTTATATCATCATAAATAATATTTCCAACAACTACTGTATCAGCATACTGCGCCATTTCTTTCGCTTGCTCTGCATTAGAAATACCGCCGCCATAATACAACTTCGCTTGTTTTAATTCTGCTTTTACATTTTTAACAAGTTCAATGTCGCCATACGTACCGCTATATTCTAAGTAAAATATCGGTAAACGTAATAGCTTGTCTGCTAAACGTGCGTATGCAATCACATCATCCTCTGTTGCATCACATTTCGCATCTGTAAGCTGGGCTACTTTCGCTTCAGGATTTAAAACACAATATCCTTCCATGAAAATTTCGTCCCAGTCCATAATATCCCCAAATTCTTTCAAAGCCTCATGATGAACACCTGTTACCCATTCCACCTTTCGGCTATTTAAAACGCTTGGGATATAATAAAAATCAAATCCTGGTGTAATTGCTTCCACATCAGAAACCTCTAATACACAAGGAACTGCATATCTACGAATGCTAACTAGCATGTGTAGTACATTATCAATTGTCACTCCATCACTTCCGCCTACAATAACAGCATCTGTTCCAGACTCACAAATCATCTCTAAATGTTCATCACTTAACTCCTTATTTGGATCAAGCTTAAATACATGTTTCCACCCGGAAATATCGTACATGAAAACACCCTTTCTTTTCTCGAGTTATATATTTCTGTTCAAAATAACAGTTTATTTTCATCATTATTGTTTTAACTTCATCTTAAATATTTGTTTAAAACGGAGAATTAAGTTTGGAATTACCTCTTCCATATTTTTTAAACGAGAGGATTTAATTTTGAAGTTCCTTTTATGCATTCTTTCATTATAACAAAAAAAGCTACTTACACACACGCACATTCCAACATCTTTTTCCACGTCAAATGTTGGATTACATATCCCAAAAATCAAACGGGATACTAATAAAAGAAATAGTATTATCTATTTCAACTTTCATAAAAAGGAGTGTTTTTCTAATGAAGCAAAATATCGGTACAATAAATGCCCTAATTCGAATTACACTCGGACTTGTCCTCTTCGGTTGTAGTGCAACTAAACTCGTACGCAAACCTTGGTGCACTTGGTCTAACGTGTTGCTATGGATTGGTGCAATGAAAATTGCAGAGGGAATTGTTCGTTTCTGCCCTGTTGTTGAAATGTGGAAATTCGGAAAATACATGAATATGGGGGCATTTAAAATGCCTAGCATGAATTTCGCTGAAAAGGGACATACTAAAGAAGAAGTGAACCAAACTTCCAATCACGACAAACCAAAGTCAAATGGAAGTTATGACACTTCTGACAAAGAGATTGAGTCAGCGATTGAAGATATAATCCTGGCAAAACCGCTTTGAATCATTTGTCACGACGCAAGATGCTCTCAAAGGGACTTAGCTGCTGCAGTGGGCGGTTAAGTCTTCTTTATTTTACCATAAAACAGAACGTACATTCTGTTTTAGACCTCAAAATATACATAAGAGATACCTAATCATTAATTTCAGAAAATTAGGTGTAAATCCCTTGCGTAATATGATATAAAAGTGATATCATTTTTATATCAGGAGGCGATCATATGAAAGAAAAACAAGTTTTTTATGTAAATGGTTTTCTCGGTATTATCGGGATTTTAATTTTAGCCGCTATCGGTGTATTTTTCCTTGTACAAGAAATTTTCATAGGAGCGGCATTATCTATTATTTTAGCCGCAGTTCTTGCTACAGGTATTGGTATTGTTCAACCAAACCAAGCAAAAGTCATTACGTTTTTCGGTAATTATTTAGGAACAATTCGTCAAAACGGTTTATTTTTAACAATTCCATTCGCATTCCGTCAAACTGTATCGTTACGTGTTGAAAACTTTAATAGTAAGAAGTTAAAAGTAAACGATGTTGAGGGAAATCCAATTGAAATTGCAGCCGTTATCGTATATAAAGTTGTTGATTCTGCAAAAGCAATGTTCGGTGTTGAACATTACGATCGATTTGTAGAAATTCAAAGTGAAACAGCAATCCGCCACGTCGCAACAAAATATCCTTATGACAATTTCCAAGATGAAACTTGCATCACGTTACGTGGAAATACGGAAGAAATCTCTGAAGAATTAAAACGTGAGTTAGAAGCACGCCTTGAAATCGCTGGCGTAGAAGTATTAGAAACTCGTTTAACACATTTAGCTTACGCAACAGAAATTGCCCATGCAATGCTCCAACGTCAACAAGCAAAAGCAGTATTAGCTGCTAGAAAAGAGATTGTTGAAGGTGCTGTGAAGATGGCAAAAGATTCAATCCATATGTTAGATGAGGAAGGCGTACTTGAATTAGATGACGAGCGTAAAGCAAATATGGTGAACAATTTATTAGTTGCCATCGTTTCAGATAAAGGTGCGCAACCAGTTATTAATACAGGAAGCCTATACTAAAAGGTTGTAAATCATTATGGCTAAAAAGAAAAGCTTTCCATTACGTATTGATCCTGAATTACACGCAGTCATCGAAAAATGGGCGAATGATGAGTTTCGTAGCGTCAATGCACACATCGAATATTTGCTTCGAGAAATGGCAAAGCAAAAAGGAAAATTGAAAAAAGATAAAGATGCATAAAAAATCCCGCTGAGAAATCAGCGGGATTTTACATATTAACTTTTCGTCATCTCATGTCCAATTGCACGATATCCTATATCACTTCGGTAAAATAGACCATCACTCTCAATTTTGCCGATTTCTTTATACACCTTATCTTTTGCTTCTTGTAAAGTATTTGCCTTACAAGCAACAAATAGTACACGGCCACCGTTTGTTACAAAGTCACCATGCTTCATCGCTGTGCCTGAATGGAAAACAATCACATCTTGCAATGCGTCTAATTTATTAATCATGTCACCTTTTTTATATGCTTCTGGATATCCTTTCGAAGCAAGTACAACACCAATTACGGCTTCCTCTGACCATTGTAATGTTAACTCACTTTCATCTAATACAGCGTTACATACATCAACTAAATCATTTTCTAAGCGAGGTAATACTACTTCTGTTTCAGGATCACCAAAGCGGGCATTAAATTCAATTACCTTTGGGCCATCCTTTGTTAAAATGAGTCCCGCATATAAAATTCCTGTAAACGAACGGTTTTCTGCAATCATCGCTTTAGCAGTTGGATGTAATACCGTTTTTATCGCCTCTTGAACTGCTGATTCTGGTATTTGTGGTACCGGAGAATACGCCCCCATTCCGCCTGTATTCGGACCTTTATCACCATCAAAAGCTCGTTTATGATCTTGCGCAATTACCATCGGATGCACAGTTGTTCCATTCACAAATGCCATTAATGAAAATTCTTGTCCATCTAAAAACTCTTCAATAACGACCTTCTTACTTGCTTCACCGAATTTTACATCTTGTAGCATTTCTTTCACAGCCTGTAATGCTTCTTCAAGCGTCATCGCTACCGTTACACCTTTACCAGCCGCTAAGCCGTCTGCCTTAATAACAATTGGTGCACCAACTTTTTCAATGTACTGTACTGCTTCTTCATAGTCTGTAAAAGTTTCGTACGCCGCAGTTGGAATATTATATTTTTTCATCAATTCTTTAGTAAAAGCTTTACTACCTTCAATAACAGCCGCCGCTTTATTCGGACCAAATACACGAAGTCCCTCTTCTTTAAAATGATCAACAATTCCATTCATAAGCGGAATTTCTGGCCCCACGAAAGTTAACTCAACATTATTCTCTTTTGCAAATAAGACCAATGCTTCAAAATCATTTTCATCAATATCAACAGGTGTTGCAACATCTCGCATCCCTTCATTACCTGGTGCTACATACACTTTTTCTACCTTTTCAGACTGTGCAAATTTCCAAGCTAAAGCATGCTCACGCCCACCGCGGCCGATTACTAAAACATTCATATTTCATCCCCCAATATTTAAATAAGTACAAACTAGAAGCTATGCTCCTAGTTTGCTTTTCTATCAATGTAAGTTTAAAAAGGAGGATCAAGAGAACCGAGCAGGTCGAGGCGCATTTGACAGGAGGACACGGAGTGTAGCTTTCCTACATGAGTACCGCACTGGCAATGCAACGACGACATGCGACAGTTATCTTGACCGGACTTTTTAAACATCCTCTATTAGTGTTTGAAATGACGTACGCCAGTGAACACCATAGCAATCCCATACTTATCTGCCACTTTAATAGAATCCTCATCACGAATTGATCCACCCGGTTGGATAATTGCTGTAATACCAGCTTTTGCTGCTTCTTCTACTGTATCTGGCATTGGGAAGAAAGCATCAGATGCAAGTGCGCTACCTTGTGCTTTTTCGCCAGCTTGTGTAATTGCGATTTTTGCAGAACCTACGCGGTTCATCTGTCCTGCACCTACACCAACTGTCATGTTATCATTCGCTAAAACAATTGCGTTTGATTTCACATGTTTTACAACTTTCCAAGCTAGTTTTAAATCTTTCCACTCTTGCTCTGACGGTTCACGTTTCGTCGGAATTGAAATTGTACTTTCATCTAATGATAACGTATCTTCCTCTTGAACAAGAAGACCACCTTGTACAGAAGTTAGTTTTTTGCTCGCACTTGTCGCTTTTTCAATATTTACAGTTAGTAAACGTAAGTTTTTCTTACCTTGCAACACTTCTAAAGCTTCTTTTGAGAAAGAAGGTGCAATAATAATTTCTAAGAAAATTTCATGTAACTTTTCAGCTGTAGCTTTGTCGATTTCACGATTCGCTGCAATAATTCCTCCAAAGATTGATACTGGATCCGCTTCATAAGCGCGTGTGTATGCTTCATGAATATCAGTACCTACTCCAACACCACATGGATTCATATGTTTTACCGCTACTACTGCTGGCTCTGTAAATTCTTTTACGATACTAAGCGCTGCGTCTGCATCATTGATATTGTTATAAGATAATTCTTTACCATGTAATTGTTCCGCATATGCAACAGAAGAAGTTGCTGCGAATGGCGCTTTATAGAAAGTCGCTTTTTGATGTGGATTTTCTCCATAGCGTAAGTCTTGTTTTTTCTCAAATGTCACAGTTAATGTTTCAGGACTTTCTTCACCCATTTGCTCTGTTAAGTAATTAGAAATTAGCGCATCATATGCTGCTGTATGCCGGAATACTTTCGCTGCTAATTTACGTTTCGTTTCATCTGTTACTTCACCGTTCTCTTTCAGTTCTGCTAATACAACATCATAATCTACTGGATCTACAATTACAGAAACAAACTTATGATTTTTCGCTGCAGAGCGAATCATTGTTGGGCCACCGATATCAATATTTTCAATTGCATCAGCAAATGTTACATCAGGCTTAGCGATTGTTTCTTTGAATGGGTATAAGTTAACGACAACAAAATCAATTGGCTCCATACCTAATTCATTCATTTGCGCTACATGCGTTTCATTATCACGAACTGCTAATAGACCACCATGAATATTTGGGTGTAAGGTTTTTACACGACCATCCATAATCTCTGGGAAACCTGTTACTTCAGAAATACCAATTACTTGTAATCCGTTCTCTTCTAGTAATTTTCTCGTACCACCTGTTGATATAACTTCGATCCCTTGTTCTAGTAAACCTTTAACAAATTCTACTACTCCTGTTTTATCTGAAACACTTACTAATGCACGCTTTTTCATTGATCCTTCACCCCTGGTTGTATGTTAGTTAACAGTTGGTTCTTTCACAGATTGAACAATTTGATTCACTGTATTTACGTATAATTTATGTTCAACTTGTTGAATTTTCTTTTGTAAGCTTTCTCTCGTATCCCCTTCAGAAACAACTACTGCTTCTTGCGCAATAATTGGTCCTGTATCCATACCTGCATCTACATAATGAATCGTTACTCCAGTTATTTTCACACCTGCTTCTAACGCTTGACCAACAGCATCTTTCCCTGGAAAACTTGGTAATAGTGATGGATGAATATTAATAATCTTCCCACCGTATGCTTCTAGTAACGTTGGCCCAATTAAACGCATATATCCAGCTAAAATAACATAATCAATTTCATATTCTTCTAGCTTCTTTAATATCTCTGTTTCAAACACTTCTTTTGACTCATATGCTTTCGCTGAAAAGGCGAAGCATGGAATATGATGATAATGCGCCCGACCAACAGCGCGTGCTTCTGGTTTATCACATACTAATAAACTAATTTCTGCATCCAATCTTTTCTCCTCTACTGCATTAACGAGAGATTGAAAGTTAGATCCGCTTCCAGAAGCAAAAACTGCTAATCTACTCATAGTTCTGTGCCCCCATTGAAGGTAACGCCAGCCCCTTGTACAGTACGTCCAATAATATGAGCTGTTTCTCCTTGCTCTTCAAGAAGACGAACAATATCTTTTGCTTCTTCTTCCTTCACTGCTACTACCATACCAATACCCATGTTAAAAATATTGAACATTTCTTTCTCTTCTAGTTTTCCAACTTCTTGAAGTAAACTGAAGATCGGTTGAATTTTCCAAGACCCTAATTCAATTTCTGCACCGATTCCTTCTGGTAACATACGTGGAATATTCTCAATGAATCCGCCACCTGTAATATGCGCCATACCGTATACTTCATATTTCTTCAATAGTTCTAAAATAGGTTTGACATAAATTTTCGTTGGTTTTAATAATTCTTCACCAAGAGGTAGTTCTAAGCGTCCGTAAATACGATCTAAAGATAGTTCTCCATCTTCTAGCAATACTTTTCTTACTAAAGAATAACCGTTACTATGAATACCACTAGATGCTAAGCCGATTAATACTTGACCAGCTTCAATCTTTTCACCTGTTACAATTTTCTTTTTATCAACAATTCCAACTGTAAAGCCAGCTAAATCATACTCTTCTGTAGAATACATTCCTGGCATTTCAGCTGTTTCTCCACCAATTAATGCACAACCTGCTTGGCGACAGCCCTCTGATATACCTTTGACGATGTTTTCAATTTTACTAGGTTCAGCTTTACCACAAGCAATATAATCAAGGAAGAAAAGCGGCTCTGCTCCTTGGACAACAATATCATTTACACACATTGCTACTGCATCAATACCAATTGTGTCATGTTTATCTGCCATAAAAGCGAGCATCAATTTCGTTCCCACACCATCTGTTCCAGATACTAATACAGGTTCTTCTAATGCAAATTTTGATAGATCAAACATACCTCCAAAACCGCCTAAACCGCCTAGTACTTCTTTTCTCATAGTTGTTTGTACGTGTTTTTTCATGCGAGATACCGCTTCATATCCAGCTTCAATATCTACTCCCGCTTGCTTATATGCATTCGCCATCGTTATCTACACCTCGTCTTTTAATTTCTCCCTATCTAGGGCTGGCCGTTTTAAGAAAGAAGCTAGCTTCTACCTCAAAAGAAGTAGAAGCTTTTTTCTTCTTATTTCATACTTTCTAAAAGCTCTTGCTCATAATCATAAAGTGCTGTTGGATAGTCTCCATTGAAGTAAGCCATACATAGACCGCCATATTTTCCTTCATATGGACGTCCAATTGCATCTACTAATCCATCTTCACTTAAAAATGTTAATGAATCTGCACCGATTATTTCACGAATTTCTTCTACTGTATGATTTGCTGCAATTAATTCTTTTCTCGTTTGAATATCAATGCCATAGAAGCATGGATATTTCAGAGGTGGTGACGCAATTCTTACGTGGACTTCTGTCGCTCCAGCCTCGCGAAGCATACGAACAATTCGTTTACTTGTTGTTCCTCTTACGATAGAATCGTCAATCATAACAACTCGTTTTCCTTCAACTACACCTCTTACTGCTGAAAGTTTCATCTTAACCCCTTGCTCTCTCAGTTCTTGAGAAGGTTGAATAAACGTACGTCCAACGTAACGATTTTTAATTAGTCCTAACTCATACGGAATACCTGTCGCCTCCGCATAACCAATTGCTGCTGAAATACTAGAGTCTGGCACACCAGTAACAACATCAGCTTCAATAGGAGCTTCTGCCGCCAAACGTTTCCCCATGTTTTTACGTGCTGCATGGACGTTAATACCTGCAATATTAGAATCCGGACGTGCAAAGTAAATGTACTCCATACTACAAATTGCATGATCTACTTCATTTGTAAAACGATCTACGTGAATTCCTTCATCATTGATGATAAGTAATTCACCCGGTTCTACATCACGAATGTATGTTGCACCTACTACATCGAAAGCACATGTTTCTGATGCTACAACGTAAGCATCACCCATCTTCCCAATTGAAAGAGGACGGAACCCATTCGGATCTAGCGCAACAATCATTTCATTTCCAGTTAGTAAAAGGTATGCAAACGCACCTTTCACTTTATTTAGTGCCTCTTTTACACTTTCAATTAAAGAATCTTTCGTACTACGCTTAATAAGATGTAAAAGTACTTCTGTATCTGAACTCGTTTGAAAAATACTTCCCTCTGCCTCTAATTCGCGGCGAAGCATTTTTGCATTAATTAAATTTCCATTATGAGCTAATGCCATACTATGATCAGAAAAACGGAATAATAATGGTTGGACGTTAGCTACTTCACTTCCACCAGCCGTCGCGTATCGTACGTGTCCGATTGCTGATTTTCCGTTTAATCCTTCTAGCTCACCTCTTGAAAACACTTCCGATATTAAACCTAACCCCTTGTGACCGACGATTTTTTCTCCATTATTTACGACAATGCCTGCGCCTTCTTGCCCACGGTGCTGTAAACTGTGCAATCCGTAGTATGAAACTTGTGCCGCATTTTCATGCCCCCAAATTCCAAAGACACCACATTCTTCATTTAACCCCTTTATTTCAGCAAGCATGGGATTGCCCCTTTCCAAGCCTTTCTCATCTCATCTACATTTGCTGTAAGCAATACTTCATTCTCTTCATTATGAATTGTTACTTTATTTGTATTTGTCACTTCTCCAACTTGAATTGCTTCTACCGCTTTCTCGAATGCTTCTTTATTTTCACGTTTGACAGTTACAACGAAGCGAGATTGTGATTCAGCAAATAATGCGGCTGTTGCTTCTCCAACTAATTGCACAGTAGCACCTAAGCCGTTAGCACCAATTGCACTTTCAGAAATTGCAACTGCTAAACCACCTTCAGCAACGTCATGCGCAGATTGAACAAGGCCAGCTTGAATTGCTTCTAATACTTGTTTTTGGCGTTTTAATTCTACATCTAAATCGATGCTTGGTGATTGGCCGAAAATCTTGCCGTGAATCATTTTCTGTAATTCACTTCCACCAAACTCAGCTTTCGTCTCACCGATTACATAAACTAAATCGCCAGCTTGCTTAAACTCTTGTGTTGTTACGTGTTTTAAGTCATGTACAAGACCGACCATCCCAACAGTCGGTGTTGGATATACCGCTTCCCCACTACGCTCGTTATACATCGATACGTTTCCGCCGATAACTGGCGTTTGTAATCTACGACAAGCTTCACTCATACCATCCACTGATTTCTCAATTTGCCAGAAGATCTCTGGTTTTTCTGGGTTACCAAAGTTTAAGCAATCTGTAATTGCAAGTGGCTCTCCGCCAGAACATACGATATTACGAGCTGCCTCTGCTACTGCAATTTTACCGCCCATTTCTGGATCTAAGTAAATATAGCGAGAGTTACAATCTGTCGTCATCGCTAATCCTTTTTCTGTACCACGTACACGTACAACTGCTGCATCTGAACCTGGTGTAACAACTGTGCTTGTGCGTACTTGATAATCATATTGATCATAAACCCACTCTTTACTTGCAATGGTTGGTTGCTGTAATAAAGCAAATAACGTTTCTTTATAATCTTCTACTTTTGGCGTTTCCATTTTCATTGCTTGGAATTCAGCAAAGTATGCTGCTTCTTTTGATGGCTTATGATAAATTGGTGCTTCTTCTGCTAAAGCATCTGCTGGCACTTCTGCTACCTTTTCACCTTTATGGAATAAACGAAGCATTTTATCTTCTGTTACTTTCCCCATCGTAACTGCTGCAAGGCCATACTTCTCAAATAAATCTACTATTTCTTGTTCTCTACCTTTTTTCACAACGATTAGCATACGCTCTTGTGATTCAGATAGCATCATTTCATATGGAGTCATTCCTGTTTCACGCTGCGGTACATCATCTAAGTACATTTCAATACCCATACCTGCTTTACTCGCCATTTCTGCAGAAGATGAAGTTAAACCGGCAGCTCCCATATCTTGAATTCCAACAAGTGCGTCCGACTGAATAAGTTCTAAGCAAGCTTCAATAAGAAGTTTCTCCATAAATGGATCCCCTACTTGAACTGCTGGACGCTTCGCTTCCGAGCTTTCAGATAGTTCTTCAGATGCAAATGTTGCACCGTGAATACCGTCACGACCAGTAGATGCTCCTACGTACATTACCGTATTTCCAGCCCCGTGTGCCTGCCCTTTTTTAATGTCTTCGTGGTTAATTAAGCCTACACACATTGCATTTACAAGTGGATTTCCTTCATAACATGGATCAAATTGTACTTCGCCGCCAACAGTCGGAATACCGATACAGTTACCATATCCTGCAATCCCTGCTACTACTTCTTCGAATAAATACTTCACACGTGGTGATTGTAATTCCCCAAATCGAAGTGAGTTTAATAGAGCTACTGGACGCGCTCCCATAGAGAATACGTCACGGATAATACCACCCACGCCTGTTGCTGCTCCTTGATATGGTTCAATAGCTGAAGGATGGTTATGGCTTTCCATTTTAAATACAACCGCTTGATTATCACCGATGTCTACAATTCCAGCACCTTCCCCAGGCCCTTGCAGAACACGCTCACCTGTTGTTGGGAATTTTCGAAGCACTGGTTTTGAATTTTTATAACTACAATGTTCAGACCACATAACAGAGAATAATCCTGTTTCTGTATAATTTGGCAGACGGCCTAAAATCTTTTCAACCATGGCAAACTCTTCGTCTGTTAGCCCCATTTCCGCATATATGCGCTCTTCTTTAATTTGTGTTGGATTTGGTTCAAGCATTAACGACATATGTTTCCCTCCACTGTTTTAAGATAGATTGAAAGACTTTTAACCCTTCAGCACCGCCAAGTAATTCATCTACAGCACGCTCTGGGTGTGGCATCATACCAAGTACATTTCCTTTTTCGTTTACAATACCAGCAATATCTGAAACGCTTCCATTCGGGTTTTCTACGTAACGGAATGCGATTTGATTATTCTCTTCTAATCTTTTAAGAGTCTCTTCATCACAATAGTAATTCCCTTCACCATGTGCGATTGGAATATTGATTACTTCATCTTTTTCATATTGTGATGTAAACATCGTTTCATTATTTTCAACGCGTAACTGAACAGTGCGACACATAAATTTTAAGTTTTCGTTTCTCATTAATGCTCCTGGTAGTAATCCTGACTCAACAAGAATCTGGAATCCATTACATACACCTAAAATCGGCTTTCCTTGCTCAGCAGCTTTTTGCACTGCTTTCATTGCATTCGCAAAGCGAGAAATAGCACCGCAGCGTAAGTAGTCACCGTAAGAGAATCCACCTGGTAATAGAATTGCATCATATTCATCTAAATTCTCTGTATCGTGCCAAACGTAATCTACTTCTTCGCCAAGCTCATCTTTAATTGCATGGAACATATCGACATCACAGTTCGAACCCGGAAATACTATTACTGCAAATTTCACTGTGCGACAACCTCCTCAACTTCATAACGGAAGTCTTCCATTACAACGTTTGCTAATAGTTTTTCACACATTTCCTTTATCTTTGCGTCAAGATCAGATACTGATTTATCAATCGTTAGTTCCATGTACTTTCCGATTCGAACATCTTGTACTTCTGTGAACGAAAGACTATGAAGTGCTCCTTTTACTGCTGTTCCTTGTGGATCTAATACGCTTTCTCTTAACGTTACATATACCTTAACTTTATACATGTGAAATTCCCCCTAAACGTTTTAAAATCTCTTCATAAGCATCTGTTAAATTTCCAAGATCACGACGGAATACGTCTTTATCAAACTTTTCATTGCTCGTTTCATCCCATAAACGGCAAGTATCTGGTGAAATTTCATCTGCTAAAATGATTTCTCCTTCATCCGTTACACCAAACTCTAATTTGAAATCTACTAATCTTACACGACAGCTTGCGAAATGATCAATCAACACTTGATTGATTTGTAGAGCCATATCTCGTAATACGCTTACTTGCTCTGGCGATGCAACGTTTAATACACGAATATGATCTTCCGTTACAAGCGGATCTCCTAAATCATCATCTTTGAAGTAAAATTCTACGATTGGTTCTGCAAGTACAGTTCCCTCTTCCATTCCTAATCGTTTTGAAAGACTTCCTGCAATTACATTTCTTGTGACAACTTCTAAAGGAATAATACTCACTTTTTTAACAAGTTGTTCTGTTTCAGATAGCTTCTCAACAAAGTGTGTTTTAATTCCTACTTCTTGTAACTTTCTGAACAATAAAGTTGTAATCTCATTGTTCAAACGACCTTTTCCTGTAATCGTCTCTTTTTTCTCCCCATTGAAAGCAGTCGCACTATCTTTGTACTCTACCCAAACCATATCTGCTGATTCTGTACGATAAATTCTTTTTGCCTTACCTTCATACAGCAATTCTAGCTTTTGCATTTCGCAAGCCCCCTGTAGTTTGAAAAATGTGAATAATGTTTTTATAAAGAATGGCACAGAATGACTCTATTCTGTGCCATATGAAATTTTACGCTTCGTTTAATCCAAGGCGTTCAAAGATTGTATCAACGTGTTGCATATGATGCTCATAGTTGAAGCATTCATTAATTTCTTCTTGTGTTAATTTGCTTGTGATACGCTCATCTGCTTCTACAAGTTCTTTAAATTGTACTTGTGTTTCCCAAGCTTCCATCGCTTTAGGCTGTACGATATCGTAAGCTTCTTCACGTACCATACCTTTGTCGATTAACGTAAGCATTACGCGCTGAGAATAAATTAAGCCGTATGTTCTTGTCATATTGCGTTTCATATTCTCTGGGTATACAGTTAAGTTTTTAACGATATTACCAAAGCGATTTAGCATGTAATTTAATGCGATTGTAGCATCTGGTAAAATTACGCGTTCTGCTGAAGAGTGAGAAATATCACGCTCATGCCATAATGGAACATTTTCATAAGCTGTCATCATATAACCGCGGATAACACGAGCTAAACCAGTCATATTTTCAGATCCAATTGGATTACGTTTATGTGGCATTGCAGAAGAACCTTTTTGACCTTTTGCGAAAGCTTCTTCAACTTCACGTGTTTCACTCTTTTGTAAACCACGAATCTCAACTGCCATCTTTTCGATAGATGTTGCGATTAATGCAAGTGTTGACATGTAATGAGCATGGCGATCACGTTGCAATGTTTGTGTTGAAATTGGCGCTGCTTCTAATCCTAAGTTTTCGCAAACAAATTTTTCTACGAATGGATCAATATTCGCGTATGTACCAACCGCACCAGATAGTTTACCAACTCGAACTGTATCAGCAGCTTGTTTGAAACGCTCTACGTTACGTTTCATTTCTTCATACCAAAGACCTAGTTTTAAACCAAATGTTGTTGGTTCTGCATGAACACCATGTGTTCTTCCCATCATGATCGTGTATTTATGCTCTTTCGCTTTGTTAGCTAAAATGCTTACAAAGTTTTCTAAGTCTTTTAATATGATTTCATTCGCTTGTTTTAAGATGTAAGATAACGCTGTATCTACTACGTCTGTAGATGTTAAACCGTAATGAACCCATTTACGTTCCTCACCTAATGCTGGTGTTTCTGATACAGCACGAGTGAATGCAACTACGTCATGACGTGTCTCTTTTTCAATTTCATAAATACGATCAATATCAAATGATGCATGCTCACGAATTTTTTTAACATCTTCTTTTGGAATATCGCCAAGCTCAGCCCATGCTTCACAAGCTAAAATCTCAACCTCTAACCATGCTTTAAATTTGTTTTCTTCCGTCCAAATTGCACCCATTTCTGGGCGTGTATAACGACTAATCATCTTTTTCCCTCCAACAGTTGTTCTTGATGGTCCCAAATATGCAAACTCTTCGCTTTTTCTAGAGCGACTTCAATATTATCATTTAAAATATTAACATGCCCCATTTTCCGCTGCGCTTTTGCTTCTTCTTTTCCATACAAGTGTAAATAGCACCCGGTTAATCTATTCACTTGTCTTAGGACCCCTTCTATATGTTCGCCTAAAATGTTTACCATGACAACTGGTTTTAACAAATTTGTTTCTCCAAGAGGTAAATTACAGATTGCTCGAATATGTTGACCAAATTGACTCGTTTCACATGCATCCTGTGTATAGTGTCCTGAATTGTGAGGTCTTGGTGCTAATTCATTAATATAAATTTCACCATCAGCTGTAGCAAACATCTCTACCGCTAGTGTTCCCACAAGTTCTAGTTCATCCGCGAGCACTCTTGCATAAGCAATTGCTTTTTGAGAAAGTTCTTCTGTAATGCGAGCTGGAACGATTGATTCATGCAAAATGTTATTTACATGAATATTTTCCGCTACCGGAAATACTTTCGTTTCACCACTGACACTACGAATTACAATAACTGATACTTCTTTTTCAAAAGGCACCCATTTCTCTAAAATACATTCTGCTGCATTCGCAAGCTTTCGTGCTTTATCAACGTCAGCTTCACTTCTTAAAACAACTTGCCCTTTCCCGTCATATCCACCTGTCGTTGTTTTTAAGACGGACGGATATGATAACTCGGTGATTGCTTCAGTAAGCTGCTCTTGAGTTTGAACCAATCTATACGTTGCTACTGGCAGTCCCGCGTTTTCAATTGCATTCTTTTCGGTAAAACGATTTTGCGTTTTACTTAACAACTGACTGCCTTGCGGTAAGTAAGCATGTTTTTCAAGCCATTGTAAACATCTATAATCAATATTCTCAAATTCATATGTGACAACATCACTGATCTCTGCTAAATGCTGAATTGCTTTTAAATCGTCATATGATGCAACAATTTCAATATCAGCAACTTGTGCACATGGTGAATGTTTTGTAGGATCTAAAACAGCAATTTTATATCCCATCTCCTTAGCTGCCAATGCCATCATTCTTCCTAGCTGGCCGCCTCCAATAATACCGATTGTTTTTCCAGGTAAAATGATTCTCGTCATACTAGCTCACTACCTTCGCGCACATCTTTTTCAATTGCTTCTCTTCTCAATTCTAATGCATCATGTATGTCATCATGGAATGATCCAAGTATTTGTGCAGCAAGTAAACCAGCATTTGTTGAACCAGCCTTACCAATTGCAACAGTTGCAACTGGAACTCCTCCTGGCATTTGGACGATGGATAATAATGAATCTAAGCCGTTTAACGCTTTTGATTGAACTGGAACTCCGATTACAGGAAGATTCGTCTTCGCTGCAACCATTCCTGGTAAATGCGCAGCTCCACCAGCTCCAGCAATAATAACTTTCAATCCACGTTCACGAGCCGTCTCTGCATATTCAAACATATAATCCGGAGTCCGATGAGCGGATACAACTTTTTTCTCATACGGTATATTTAATTCATCTAAAATGTCACAAGCATATTTCATTGTTTCCCAGTCTGACGTGCTTCCCATTATGACTCCAACTAGTGATTTCATATTAGAATCCCCCCGATTCAAATAAAAAAAGCCTGAAATAGAACAGTTTCTCTTTTACTATGAGAGAAAGTGCTCTACTCAGGCATACGTATCCCTTGTGAATAGAAAAATACCGAGTGACTTTCCCTCATAGTCTAACGAATAACGGTCGTTAGGTAGAGACTTGCAGGCCATATCCCCGCGATTATATGAGGTCTTATATATTATTCTTTCTATGGCTATATTAACAATATTTCATAAACAATGTCAACAAATAATCGAATGTTTTTTTATTAGTCACTCATAACGTTCGTGTTTTAGTTATATTCAAAAGAATAATTGTAACTATATGCAAGAAGGATAAGAAATTAGAATATATATTTCTAGAGATCTATCATCCCCACTGATTATTAGCTCACACCAATCAGGCTTTTACGGACAGCCTGAATCTTACCTAACTTCTTTGCTGTCGCTAAATTTTGAGGTGGGGGTCTTACTGTCCGGCAAATAGCGGGATAAAGCATATCGTTTATATTCATTTGATTTATAAGAAGGACAATAATGAAAAAACAACTACACTCTTGTCATATTTATTCCTTTGTATCGTAGTCATTGCTATAATGATTGAATACCTATTTCTATCATCCTACTTTTTTACTCTCATTATTTAAAATATATACTTATGGTAGAAATAATATTTCCTAACATAGACATTATTTTAGGAGCAATCGGAAAACCTAGAAAACAAAAAATCATTACTATTACTTTGAATAGCCTCATTTTCACTCTTTTTTCCTCTTTACAATTATTAAATGTATGAAGTATGACATTTAGTAAGTAAAAATAAACACAAAAAAACCTAAGTCGAATCGACTTAGGTTTTTGCTTGGCGACGTCCTACT
>NZ_QNUD01000023.1:0-100819 GCF_008042405.1 Bacillus sp. SH7-1 | reverse complement strand
CCTCTTTTTTTAGTTTAATACGGATATGGTATTTGCTGATAACCCGGATATGGCGCTGGGTATGGTGCTGGATAAGTTACCGGATACGGTGCTGGATAGTAGCCCCCACCTGCTGCACCCGTTAATGCGCCAGCTGTAAGTCCACCTAACATGCCTCCAGCAAAACTTCCAGGAAAGAATCCACCGCCCCACGAGCCGCCACCCCAGCCCCATCCGCCTCCGTGATGGTGGTGATGATCATGGTAATTGTGCCCTCCATAGTGGTGATGTCCACCGTTATGGTTATGCCCTCCATGAGGATGATGATTACGATAATACACTCCGTTATTTTCTATATAATTCATGTTTCCCCACTCCTTTTCCGTTTCCTCATCGTTAATAGATATTGTATGAATAGTACGGACCTTGTTAGCAACCTATATAATAGGAAGAATCCACGTAATATGGTTATCCACCTTTTCCTATATAAGGGGCAAGGATTTTGTCCCTCCTACACTGTTTATTAACCAGCAAATAGCGGGCTAATAACGTAACAATATACTGTATGTAGGACAAATGCGGAAAGCATGGGGAAAATGTCTATATTTTGTAAAAAAAACAAAACACTTTATAATAAGAATGTCGGATTATACCTTTTTATATAAAAAGTCTATATTTAAGAAAGATTAGAGGAATTTTATAGCAATGAAGAAGCCTATCGTTCAATTATTATTGGTATTTATAATTGTATCTATCGTACTCTTACTTTTAGATACGTCTATCCTCTCACTATATACCTTTTTCGGTGTATTATGGTCTCTTACAATCATAGGAATATCTTTCGTTATTTTTATCGAAAACAGATCTCCACAAAGCACTTTAGCATGGTTTTTAGTATTGGCACTTCTTCCTGTTGTAGGTGTGCTTTTATACTCTATTTTCGGGCGTAGCCGTTGGAGAAGAAAAAAACATCTCCATCGTTCAGAAGAACAAAGAAAATTATTCCGTGAAATATTAGAAGGAAGACGAGTAGAATTATCACTCACAGTCCCCTTACATGAGCGTTCTACACATTTAACAAAAGTTATACAAAAATTTGGAGGCGGACCTGCCGCAGATAGAACAACTACAAAACTTTTAACAAACGGAGATCAAACATTCTCAGAAATTTTACAAGCTATCGAGCAAGCAAAACATCACATACATATTCAATACTATATTTATAAATCTGATGAGATTGGCACAAAAGTTCGGGATGCGTTAATAAAAAAAGCAAAATCTGGTGTTATTGTACGCTTCCTTTATGATGGATTAGGAAGTAATACGTTAAGAAGACGCTTTTTAAAACCTATGAAAGAAGCTGGGATTGAAATTGTTGAATTTGACCCTATTTTTTCAGCTTGGTTACTTGAAACAGTTAATTATCGTAACCACCGTAAAATCGTCATTGTAGATGGAGAAATCGGTTTTACTGGTGGACTCAACGTTGGTGATGAATATCTTGGCCGTTCAAAAAAATTTCCCGTTTGGCGTGATAGTCATTTAAAAATAGAAGGAAAAGCGCTATATAAATTACAAGCAATTTTTCTAGAAGATTGGCTCTATGCATCTAGTGGATTGAATACTTATTCTTGGGATCAATTTATGAATAGACAATACTTCCCAGGTAAAGAAATTTCAAGTGCAGAAGGTGCTGTGCAAATTGTAGCAAGCGGACCAAGCTCAGATGATAAAAGCATTCGCAATACATTATTAGCTGTTATGGGCTCTGCAAAAAAATCGATTTGGATTGCTACACCATATTTCATTCCAGATCAAGAAACTTTAACATTATTACGTTTAAGTGCAATATCTGGCATAGATGTACGCATTTTATATCCCGGTAAAAGTGATAGTATTATTAGTGATCAAGCATCTCAGTCCTACTTCACTCCACTTTTAAAAGCTGGTGCCTCCATTTATAGTTATAAAGATGGTTTTATGCATGCAAAAATTGTACTCGTTGATGATAAAATCGCGACAATTGGAACAGCAAATATGGACGTACGCAGCTTCGAATTAAATTATGAACTTATTAGCGTACTGTATGAATCAGAAACTGTTCATGATATTAAACGTGATTTTGAAGATGACTTTAAGCATTCCAATGAAATTAAATGGAACGCTTTCCAAAAAAGAAGTATCAAAAAACGAATACTAGAGTCTTTCATGCGACTCATTTCTCCTTTACTGTAAGCAATCAATGTAACATTGATTGCTTTTTCTTTTCCATTTCCCCCCTCTCCTTTTCTTTGCATACCATATTAAAACAAGTTATCATAAGATGTATTACTTTATGAAAATAATGTTAGGTGGGAAATACATGTTAGAACAATTTCATATACATGCTGATTTAAAACAGCAGCTTTCTACGATTCACGAAAAGAATAAGCAAGAAGCTGGTGAAAATGCACATTTAATTGGAAAGAAAATATATAAAGCATCTGATAACAGCATTATTGAAGATGCTATTACAGCACTTCTTCTTGGCAAAAACATTCTATTAAAAGGGCCGACTGGTAGTGGTAAAACAGTACTAGCTGAAACTCTTTCTTCTTTATTCCAAAAACCAATGCATAGCATTAACTGTTCTGTCGACCTAGATGTAGAAGGTATTTTAGGATACAACACACTACAAACGAAAGATGGCGCATCTGAAGTTACATTCGTTAACGGTCCTCTTATGAAAGCAATGAAGAACGGTCATTTCCTATATATTGATGAAATCAATATGGCAAAGCCTGAAACACTACCACTTCTTCACGGTGCATTAGATTACCGTAAAATGATTACCAATCCATTTACACAAGAAGTTGTATACGGTGATGACGAATATCGCGTAATTGCAGCAATTAATGAAGGTTACGTTGGAACAAGCGAACTAAACGAAGCGTTAAAAAACCGTTTCGTTATTATTGAAGTTCCTTACATTCAAGGTGATACATTAAAAGAACTATTATTAGCTGAATCAAAATTAAATGATGTTGCAACAATTGAAAAGTTCGTTGCCTTTGCAAGCGACCTTATGCCTTTAGCTCGTGATGGACGTGTAAGTGAAGAAGCGGCAAGTATTCGTGGGATTATCGACGCATGTGATTTAGGTGTATATATTCCTGTTATGCGTGCAATTGAACGTAGTATTATCGCAAAATTAAACGATGAAACAGAACAAATGACTGTCCGTGAATTAGCAGAAAGTTATTTCTTTGAGGGATAATTCATGAGACAAATTTTTAGTGACAAAAAAATTGATGCGTCGCTGTTTCTACAAATGGAAAACTTAATGTATGCTCTTCTAAAAGAAGACGATGCCTACCTTGAGTATGGTTATAAAGCATACTACGACGAAATTGAAAAAAAGGTTGTCATTAGTCACTTTTGGGATGATCGAAAAGAAGAGGATACAGTAATCGGATTAAAAAGCGAAGTGTTTTTAAAAGCACTTGGTAATAAACATTACTCGGACATGACTTTAATTCGTTCTTATGCGATTGAATTACAAGAATCACCCTTAAAAAAGTTTTTAACACAATTATTTGTTCTATTAGAAGATTTACGTGTTGAGGAAATCGTAAAAAACTTACGCCCTGGCACAAAGCATGTTTTTAAAAGAAGAAAAGAAATGTATCGCAATTATTTTAGCTCACAAAATGAAATCAATCGCGTTCGTAACTATCACGGTGATCGTCTATTTTGTCTCTGTTATCTTTCATTAACTAGCGATAAATATGAAATGTTTAATAATGAATATTTCGAGCAAATTGAAGCTATTCTGCATGAAACATTCCAAGCTCGTAATACGGAAGATATTATGTATATCGTTGAGAAAATTCGCTATCGTTTAGAGGAGATTCTTGAAAGTGATATGCTTAACAACTATTTCGGCCATGCACCACTTTATTTATCTGTTATTGCAGACGAAAAGAACTGTCGCGTCGAAGATTTAGCAAATGATGATACGCAGCTCATAGATGACGACGAAAATAAAAACAAAATGGATGAAAGCTTCTCAACATGGCATCGCGAAAATAAAAACAATGAAAACGAGAACTTTTTACGCTTTGAATTAGAAAGTGGAACAAAAACAAATATGATGGGTGATACTGCTCGCGAATCAGAAGATGGTGACCAAGCACTTGGCTCTGTACAAGGTACTTCTCAAAAAAGTACACAATCTAACTTTGATGGTGCTGATACAGAGGAAGCAAGAGCTTCTCACGCCTCTAGTCAAAATGATGGTGCATACGGTAAGTATAACGTTGGTGCTTCTCATACATTTAAAGAAGCTCGTAAATCAAATCCTGATGAGAAAAAGGATTACCAAGCTATCAAATCAGTCGTTAATAAAGATGTAAAAGAATTAAAGAAAATTATTGAAAAAACGATTGAAAATAAAACGAATGCAAATAGTGATAAATATTACGGAAGACTTCGTAAGAAATTCCTTCGTATTTATACTGAAAAGCAGCCTCGCATGTTTTATAAAAAAGGGCAAGAATCGCAAGAGCTCGACGTTGCATTCCAACTACTAGTGGACTGCTCTGGTTCTATGTATAACAAAATGGAAGAAACGAAAAAGAGTGTGGTCCTATTCCATGAAGCGTTGAAATCTTTAAAAATCCCGCACGCTATTAGCGGATTTTGGGAAGATGCTTCTAGTGCTAAACCTGAAGATAAGCCGAACGTTATCCATGAAGTTGTAACGTATAAAAACTCAACGTTACCAAACGTTGGTCCCGAAATTATGCAGCTTCGCGAAGAAGAAGATAATCGCGATGGATATATTATTCGTATCGTTTCTGAAAAGCTTGCAAAAAGACCAGAAAAGCATAAATTCTTACTTGTCTTCACAGACGGTGAACCTTCTGCACTAGACTATCAACAAGACGGTATTTTAGATACACATGAAGCTGTTAAACTTGCTCGTAAAAGTGGTATGGAAGTAATCGGAATCTTCATCGAAGAAGGCGAAGCGAAAGAAGCAACTTATCAATTAATGAAGAACATTTATAACCATCACTTCTTAGTTGCAAATCACGCTGAAGATTTACGTCTGAAGATTAAACCACTATTGAAAAAGTTATTACTGAAGACGATTGAATAGAAAAACAGGAGCGTTGTCGCTCCTGTTTTTCTTTCAATCACTTTGTTTCTGGCTGAAACTTGTATGGAATGGCTACTTCTAATAATGACTCGAATCCTCCATCGTAGAATGGGAATCGTTCATTTGCGATTGTTCGATCCACCCACTCTATTGCAGAAATTTCCTCTTCATCTTCTGCAATAAGTTCACCTGTTACTACATTCGCTCGAAATGTAAATAATAGCGCATGATTCCCTGACTCTTCAAAGAATTTTTCATTGATCGCAACAAGTCCACCTGCTACAGCAGTTAAACCTGTCTCTTCTTTTACTTCCCTTACTAGAGCTTTCTCTAACGTCTCACCCTTTTCAACAGCCCCACCTGGTAATGACCAAACGTTTTGTTCCACATTATGTACCATTAATATTTTATCTATTTCCTCATCATATATGAGCGCATATACGACATCAACTCTTTGCATGTTGCTTTTCTCCTTCAATTAACTCATCCATTGTAAATAAAGAATGTAGTTGTAAACCATCTTCTAATAAGTTTTCTCTTCCCTCTTTCGTTCGTTCAATCACACCTAGAACATGATGTACTTTCGCACCTAGTTCTCTTAAATCTTTCGTGCTTAATAATATTTGACCACCTGTCGTAATAACATCCTCAATAACACAAACATTTTTCCCAGCAATATTAACGCCTTCTGCTAACTTACATGTACCGTATTTCTTCGCTTCTTTTCTTACAAATACAACTGGTATACCTGTTTGTAAAGATAATGCTGTTGCTACTGGAATTCCTCCCATTTCTAAACCAGCGAGTACTTCTGTATCAGGAGGAATGAGCTCTTTCAATTGTATAGCAATTTCTAATAACAGTACTGGATTAGATTCAAATAAGTACTTATCAAAGTATTGATTTGATACTTGTCCTGATCGAAGCTTAAATGTTCCCATTAAACGTGACGTATTGTAAATTTCCTTTGCTAACTCCCATTTCTCCATCCACTGTCTCCCCTTTACACACAAATTAACTCATTCTATCACGTTTGTAATTATTTGTATATTCCTAAAATACAAATAAAAAGGTCGACTCCCAAGAATCGACCCTTCCTATTAATTCATCACTAACTCAGCTGTGAGCTTTTTTTTTAACTTAGCCAACATGTCCGTTGTCATTTTGTCTAAATCGTATTCTGCTTTAAAGCCCCACTCTTTCATTGCTGCTGTTGCATCAATAGAGTTTGGCCAGCTATCAGCGATTGTTTGACGAGCAGGATCTACAGCGTAATCCATTGTAAACGTCGGGATATGTTTACGAATTGATGCTGCAATTTGCTCTGGCTCAAAGCTCATCGCTGTAATATTAAATGCATTTCTATGCACTAGCTTACTTGGATCAGCTTCCATTAATGAAATGATCGCTTGTAAAGCATCTGGCATGTACATCATATCCATGTATGTTCCTTCTGCAATGTATGAGGTGTATGTGCCTTTTTTAATTGCCTCATAATAAATTTCAACTGCATAATCAGTTGTTCCGCCTCCTGGAGGAGCTACGTAAGAAATTAAACCAGGGAAACGTACGCCGCGCGTATCAACGCCAAACTTTTGATGATAATAATCACATAGTAATTCTCCTGCTACTTTGTTTACCCCATACATCGTAGTAGGTCGCTGAATTGTATCTTGTGGCGTATTATCTTTCGGCGTTGATGGACCGAATGCACCGATAGAACTTGGCGTGAAGAACTTACAGTTTAATTCACGAGCTGCTTCTAATGCATTTACAAGTCCGCCCATATTTAAATTCCATGCAAATAACGGATTTTTTTCTGCTGTTGCTGAAAGTAAAGCTGCTAAATGAATAATTGTATCTACTTCATTACGCTTTGCGATATCATGTAGTTTTTGTCCATCTGTTACATCTAACGTTTCAAATGGACCAGACGTTACTACTTCACTATCTGTTTCACGAATATCTGTTGCAATAACATTTGATGCGCCGTATACATCACGAAGTTTCATTACTAGTTCAGAACCAATTTGCCCTAAAGAACCGGTTACTAGAATTTTTTTCATTTTCCCCACTCCTCATTTGCAAGCTATTCAAAAGATGTCGTTACTTAAATGATGCCCATTTCTTTCCCTACTTTTTCATACTTACGAATTGCTTCATCTAACATTTCTTTCGTATGAGCTGCTGTAGGCATATTACGAACGCGTCCGGTTCCTTTTGCTACAGTTGGGAACACGATAGATTTTGCGTATACGCCTTCTTCATTTAGACGTTTACTAAATTCTTGTGTTAACACTTCATCCCCAATAATACAAGGTGTAATTGGCGTTTCACTTTCTCCGATGTTAAAGCCAAGTTCTTTTAATCCTTGTTTTAAATAGCGACCATTTTCCCACAGACGATCATGTAACTCTGTGCTTTCCATTAAGATTTCAATTGATCTCATGCAAGCTGCTGCATCAGCTGGTGTTAATGCTGTAGAGAATAAGAATGGACGTGAACGAACTTTTAACCAGTCAATTAAGTTTTGTTTCCCAGCTACATATCCACCAATTACCCCAATTGCTTTTGATAATGTACCAATTTGGAAATCAACTTTATCCGACAGACCGAAGTGCTTTACCGTTCCTGCACCTTTTCCAAGTACACCTGAACCGTGTGCATCATCTACGTATGTCATTAAATCTAACTCTTCTGCAATTTCAACAATCTCTGGTAGTTTTGCAACATCTCCATCCATTGAAAAGACACCGTCTGTAATTACCATTAATTTATTGTAAAGACCTGATTCTTTCGCCGCGATTGCTTTTTGGCGTAAATCTTCCATATCAGAATGTTTATAAACGATAATTTTTGCTTTTGATAGACGACTACCGTCGATAATAGAAGCATGGTTTAATTCGTCTGAAAGAATCGCATCATTTTTATCCATAACGGCTGAAATCGCTGCCATATTACAGTTAAATCCTGATTGATAAGCAATTGCTGCTTCTGTATGTTTAAACTTTGCAATTGTTTCTTCTAATTTAATATGCAAATCTAAAGTACCGTTAATTGTACGAACAGCTCCTGCTCCAACACCGTACTTATGAATAGCACCAATTGCTGCTTCTTGCAAACGGCTATCTGTTGCTAATCCAAGATAGTTGTTTGAAGATAAGTTAATATATTCTTTTCCGCCAATTGTAATGATCGGTCCATTTGAACTCTCAAGCGGATCAATTACGTTATAAAGCCCCTTTGATTTTAAATCCTCTAAATTTTCTTCTAAAAATTTTGCAAGTGTTTTACTAGACATTGTGAAGCCTCCCATCGTTCATGTAAGCGAATTATTGTCTTAATAGTTCTAATAATCCCTCTACTAGCTTAACACGTTTTCAGAATTTATTATAGAAAAATAGTTTAAAGTAACCGCTTACAATTCTAGATTATATATGATTCATTACAAGAAATCTATCATTTACTTTTCATATTTGATAGAATAAAAAAAATATTTAAGGGGGCTTCAATCATGGCATTTACTGAATCTGATGTATATAATAACGAAGCATTTTTTAAACAATATATGAAACGAAGATACCAAGAAAATAGCCCAAATGAGTCACTTGAAAAACCAGCCTTCTTTCAACTCATTGATGATGTGAAAGGAAAACAAATCCTTGATTTAGGCTGCGGAGACGCTAAATTCGGTGAGGAGTTATTAGAAAAAGGCTGCCACTCTTACACTGGTATTGAAGGCTCCGAACTTATGTATGAAAAAGCTAAAAAACAGCTAGAAAATAAAAATGGCTCCGTCCATTTTTTAAACCTTAAAGACTACACATACCCTCCTGCTACTTTTGATTTAGTAACATCTAGACTCGCCTTACATTATATTGAACATCTTCCTATCATTTTTCGTAATGTGTACGAAACTTTAAAAACAAATGGAACCTTTACTTTTAGCGTTCAACATCCTATTATTACCTCTTCATTTGAAAGCTTACAAACGAGCGGGAAAAGAACAAGCTGGATCGTCGATGATTATTTTAAAATGGGAAAACGCGTTGAGCCTTGGATTGAGCAAGAAGTTATTAAATACCATCGTACAACGGAAGAGTATTTTACATTGTTACAACAAGCTGGATTTACGATTACAAACTTAAAAGAAGCTACACCAGATCAAACTTATTTTCAAAGCGCAGAAGAATATGAACGACGTTTACGAATTCCCCTCTTCCTCTTATTTTCTTGCCAAAAATAAAAAGACGATGAACCCTCATCGTCTTTTTCATTATCTCATTGCCTGAACAACCTCTTTACGTACACGTCTTCCTTTTCCATGCGGGATACAAAGTGGCGTTCCAAATAACGGATCCGTACTGATTTGACATTCCATTCGGAATACATCACGTACTAGCTTCTCATCTACTACTTCTTCCGGCTTACCTTGTGCATATATTTGCTTATCTTGAATGGCTACAATATTATCTGCATAACGGCATGCTAAATTTAAATCGTGTAATACCATAACAATTGTTCTTTGTTCTGTTTCATTTAATTCGAATAATAAATCTAGCACTTCAATTTGGTGAGTCATATCTAAATATGTAGTAGGCTCATCCAGTAAAATAATATCTGTATCTTGTGCAAGCGTCATTGCAATCCAAGCACGTTGACGTTGTCCACCTGAAAGAGCATGCACATCACGCTCAGCAAATTCTGTCATACCTGTTGCTGCAAGTGCTTTTTGTACCATTTCCTCATCTTTTTCTGACCATTGTTTCAGCCATGTTTGATATGGATAACGTCCTTGTTTTACAAGTTGCAATACTGTAAGCCCTTCTGGTGCTTGCGGTCCTTGCGGTAAAATTGCCATTTGACGAGCGATTTGCTTCGTTTGCATACTTTGAATCGCTTGATTATCTAACAAAATGTCACCAGTTGTTGGTTTTAATAATCTAGCTAGTGAGCGTAATAAAGTTGATTTCCCGCAACCGTTAGAACCGATAAAGATTGTAATTTCGCCTTTTGGAATTTCTAAATTCAACTCATCAATAATAATTGTTTCGCCGTAAGACAACGTCAAACGTTTCGTCTCCAATGCTTTTTGCATATTCATCTCCCTTTATGAATTCCGACTTTTATAAAGTAAATAAATAAAATAAGGTGCACCAATTGCTGATGTAAATACCCCTGCTGGAATTTCAAGTGGGGTGAAAACTGTACGCCCAATTAAATCTGCAGCAAGTACTAAAATTGCACCAACAATCGCCGCAACTGGGAGTAATGCACCGTATAAAGAACCAACTAGTCTTCGCGAAATATGAGGTGCCATTAAACCGACAAATCCAATTCCTCCGGCAAAGGCAACTGCACCGCCAATTAAAGCTGTACTCAGTAATAGCATGAATACGCGCGATTTCGTTAAAGGAACACCAAGTCCTACCGCAATATCATCCCCTAGCTCTTGCGCATTTAAATGTCTAGCAGCTATAAACGATATTACCGTTAAAATGAGAACCCACGGCGCAAGTACCATGACGTTTTGCCATGAAGATCCATAAACAGTACCTGTAATCCATACATTCGCTTGACTCGCTTGGTAAATTGGCGCTAACAACATAAACAAAGTCGTTGCCGCTTTCGTTAATGCCCAAAACCCAACACCAATTAAAACAAGGCTAATCGGTGATAACCCGTCATTTCTCCATGCAAATAAATATACAAAAAGCGCTACAATCGTTGCACCAACAAAGGCTGCTAGCGGCATATAATGAATGCTTACGGTTAGCGCATTATTTTTATCACTAAATATAGCTAAAAATAATACAACTGCAACACTTGCACCACCTGTAATCCCGATGATATCAGGAGAAGCCAGTGGATTTCGAACGAGACCTTGTAAAATACATCCTGCTACAGCAAGTGCAATTCCTACAAGAATGGCAATTAAAATACGCGGCATACGAAACTTATTTACCACCATATTGGACATCGCATCGCCATTTCCAGTGATTGCTTGCCATACATCATAAGGAGCAATTTTCATATCTCCCATACCTGCACTCGCAAAAAATAATCCTATTAAAACAACTAGTAAACTGAATAAGACGAGACAAGCTCGTTTATACATTAAAAACGAGAGCCCGCCTTTTCCTATACGAAACGGAATATACTTCTTCATTTGCTAAGCCCTCTCTTACGTGCAATATAAATAAAGAACGGTGCACCAATAAATGCTGTCATAACCCCTACTGGTACTTCTTGTGGCATAATGACATATCTTGCTGCTATATCAGCCAAGATTAGTAGTATTGCACCTAACAGGCCACTATACGGTACTCTCCATCTATGATCTACTCCAACAAGAAATCTGGCGAAATGTGGGATAATAATTCCAATAAATCCAATTGGACCAGCAACCGCAACTGAACCACCAGACAACAGGACAATAATAAGTAACACGAATGATTTCATTAAAATTGTTCGTTGTCCAAGCCCCTTCGCGACGTCTTCCCCCATCATCAATGTATTTACTTTCCCTGCCATCATAATAGATGCGATCCAGCCTATTAATAAATATGGGAATACAGATTGTAAAATTTCTAACTTTCTTCCTTGCACAGATCCGGCAAGCCAAAATAATACTTCTTCAAGCGCCTTTTCATTTAACACAAGTAATCCTTGTGTTAATGATGAAAATAACGCACTAATTGCGACCCCTGCTAATGTTAACTTAAGAGGCGTTGTCCCTTCTTTTCCTAAAGAGCTAGAAGCAAATACAAGTACAGCTGCAACTGCTGCTCCTAAAAAGGCAATCCACGTGAAAGCTGATAATGATGTCACGGAAAAAATAACAATTGCTACGACTATGAAGAAAGCAGCACCTGAATTTAATCCGATAAAATCTGGAGAAGCAAGCGGATTCTTCGTTAAAGTTTGCATAAGACAACCCGCAATGGCTAAACTAGCACCAACACTAGCTGCAATTAATGCCCTTGGTAGACGTACATTTTGAATAATAATATGTTCATTGGAACCATTGAAATGAAAAAAAGCATCTAATGCTAATTTCCAGCTCGTATTTGTATATCCGAAAATAATACTTCCCCAAATACAAATAATAACTGCAATGATCCCAACAAATAATCCAATCCATTTTGCTTGATTTGTTTTTAATAACATGCAGCGTTTCCCCTTCAATGTATAATGATACGTTGTAAGTGTATTTCAACTTAATTCTCATTGTCAACGGAAATGAGAATTATTTTCAGCCGTATATATTGACAATCAAAAGATAAAGGCTTAATATCATGCTTGCTATTGAAAAAACTTCTCAATATGTAGGGGGTACATAATGAAATTCATGCAAAAGAAATCGTTTACAGTATTTGTATTTTTACTAGCCTTTTCATTACTTTTAAGTGCTTGTGGAAAGTCAAATACGAAAGAAGAAACAAAAGAGGATACGAAAAAAGAAATGGTTACTGTGGAACATGCAATGGGTAAAACAGAAGTTCCCGCTAATCCAAAACGTGTAGTTATTTTAACAAATGAAGGAACCGAAGCTTTACTCGATTTAGGTGTAAAACCAGTTGGGGCTGTAAAATCTTGGACTGGTGATCCATGGTATCCACATATTAAAGATAAAATGAAAGATGTAAAAGTTGTTGGTGATGAAGGACAAGTGAATGTGGAAACAATCGCTTCTTTAAAACCAGACTTAATTATCGGTAACAAAATGCGTCACGAGAAAGTGTATGAGCAACTAACAGCAATTGCACCTACTGTGTTCTCTGAAACATTACGTGGTGAATGGAAAGATAACTTTAAGTTTTATGCAAAAGCATTAAATAAAGAAAAAGAAGGTCAAAAGGTTCTAGCTGATTACGATAAACGTATGAAAGATTTAAAAGCCAAACTAGGTGATAAAGTAAATCAAGAAATCTCTATGGTTCGCTTCATGCCTGGTGATGTTCGTATTTATCATGGTGATACATTCTCTGGTGTTATTTTAAAAGAACTTGGATTTAAACGTCCTGGTGATCAAAATAAAGATGACTTCGCAGAGCGTAACGTATCTAAAGAACGTATTTCTGCAATGGATGGTGACGTATTATTCTACTTCACATTCGATAAAGGTAACGAGAAAAAAGGTTCTGAATTAGAAAAAGAATATATCAATGATCCTCTATTTAAAAACTTAAATGCAGTAAAAAATGGTAAAGCATACAAAGTTGACGATGTTATTTGGAATACAGCTGGTGGTGTAATGGCTGCTAACCTACTATTAGATGATATCGAAAAACGCTTTGTTAAATAATATTTCCCTAACCAGCTCCCCTTCTATGGAGCTGGTTATTTTTCAATTCACGTAAATGTCATATTATTTCGTTTTGTATTTTTATTCCTAATATGTTATATTAAAAAAGTAAATAAAATATGTTTTCTCTATATCAGAATAAATATTTTAATCTAAATTTTCTGATTAATCACTATTTTATTTTCTTTTAGAATTCAATTATTACATTTGAAAACGCTTATTATATAGTTTTCAGGGAAAAATACAGTAACGGTTGAAGAAAAATAGATTTTTTTAGAAATTTTCTTTCTATTTCCATATAATTCTATTGACTTCTAAATATTTTGTGAATTAAAATAATTACATAAATATCCGTTATACAGGATTAGGGGGAAACAAAAATGGATGCAGCTTTAAAATTAGAAAAAGCTGGAGAACAACAATCACCAAAAAAACATCCACCAGGATTATATTTGTTGTTCTTAACAGAAATGTGGGAAAGATTTAGTTATTATGGAATGCGTGGCCTTTTAGTTCTTTATTTAACAACAGCTGCCGTTAGTGGCGGATTAGGATTTGATAAGGCATTCGCAGTGCAATTATATGGTACTTTTACAGCGGCAGTATATTTCATGCCAATTATAGGCGGATGGCTAACTGATCATTATATTACGAGACGTCATGCCATTACTCTCGGCGGAATTATTATGGCGATTGGTAACTTTGTACTATTCTCCATGAATACAAAAACAGGACTATTCCTTGGATTAGTACTATTAGTTATTGGTAATGGATTCTTCAAACCAAATATTTCTACACTGTTAGGTGAATTGTATAACGAAAATGATTCACGTCGTGACAGTGCATTTACTATCTTCTATATGGGTATTAACGTAGGTGCTTTCTTCGCTCCACTTATTTGTGGATTTTTAGCAGAAGATTTCTTTAAAACAAGCGTTGATGGCGTTATGGTTATGGGATATAAATACGGATTCTTAGCAGCTTGTATCGGTATGATTATTGGACAAATTGTTTTCAACTTATTAGCCCCTCGCTACCTTGGTACAGCAGGAACAACAGTTGTTGGTAAAAAAACAAAAAATCAACCTGCAATCGAAAAGAAACCTTTAACAAAACAAGAAAAAAATCGCACTTGGGCAATTGTAATTTTAACTTGTTTCGTAGTATTCTTCTGGGCAGGCTTTGAACAAGCTGGTAGTTCTTTAACACTTTATACAGATAAATTTGTTGATCGTACAATTTTTGGATGGGAAGTTCCAACATCTTGGTTCCAATCCGTTAATCCAGCGTTCATCGTACTACTTGCACCATTCGTATCTATGCTATGGTTAAAACTTTCTAAATCAAAGCGTGGCGATTTAAAAATACCAACAAAAATGGCATTTGGTATGATTTTACTAGGTATAGGTTACCTTGTTTTAACATTAGCGGTTCTAAAAACTGGAAGTAGTGAAGCTGATATAACTGTTAAAGCAAACTTATTATTCATCGTTATCACTTATATGTTCCATACAATTGGCGAACTATTCTTATCACCAATCGGTCTATCAATGGTAAGTGCAATTGCACCTGTTAAATTAGCATCATTACTAATGGGTGTATGGTTAGCTGGTTCAGGTATGGCTAACTGGTTAGCTGGTAAACTTGCTTCCTTTACACAATCATTGGGCTATCTTGAAGTATTTGCAAGTATCGGTATTATCGTTATCGTCCTAGGATTTGTACTTCTTCTCTGCTCTAAAAAAGTTGCAAGTATGATGGAATAACACACAAAAAGACGCTTCTAAAATTAGAAGCGTCTTTTCTATTACTTCTCCTCTAAAGCCGTCACGTTCACGTGAACGCTTTCTCCAGGATTAGATACATCATACACTTGAGCAACTCCACTCTGCTCGTCACAGCTCTCAATCCATACTGGTACGCCTTCATATGTAACGTCAACTCTACTTGAAGAAGATAAGATTTGTTTCACACGTTTTACATCCATACTACTATCCCTCCTTTTACTTACTACACTCCTTTCTATCTTTTCTTTTCCCTTTAGAATATATTCCATATAACAACATGTTAATTGATAGCCTTTTCTTCCTTACATGCTAACATCTACTCTCATATCACCTTTCTGACAAATAAAAAAAGACGTATATCTCACACGTCTTTTTCCATAATATTCAAATTTTAAGAAAATAATGTTTTCACTACTTCACTTACTTTATCATTATGAATTTGATAATACACTTCTAATCCTCGTCTTTCAAAGCGCACTACTTTATTTTGTTTTAATTTCGTTAAATGTTGCGAAACTGTTGATTGCGGAATTTCTAACACTTCCTGTAATTGTGTTACATTACAAGTTCCACGTTGCATTAGTTCCATTACTAGACGTAGACGCAATGGATGCGCCAACGCTCTTAGCATTTGTACATCTTCTTCTGAAATACGACATTCGAATTGATTTTGGCTCATAAAGTTCCCCTCATTTTCGTTTTTATTTTCTTTTTATTTATTTATATATCTGTTCTTATATTTCCTGTTACGACATAACTTTATCAACTTATAAAGCCGAAATTTTTTTCCATCTTAACCAGCAAAGAACTCAGGAAAAAATCCCTGCTGATTTTGAATATTATACTATATGATATAACGAAAAAGCAAAACAACGGGCTGCAAATACTTTGCTTGCAAACGTTGTTTTATCAGGCTTTTTGTTATATTTTCACCTCATTGCAACGTGCAGTAATGATATTGTAAAATACCGTCTATAATTGATAACCTATCGTAACGTATTTGGGTTATATTTAACCTCTTTGTTACGCTAAAAGGAATTTTCAGTAAAAAGAGCTGCCGTAACATTAAATATTAACTTATTACTTTTTAATTAATATTCAATCGCTTGAACTATGATGGAACACTTCCTATTAAGTACATTTACTGTCCCACTCCTGACTTGATCAAATAGGACAAGCGGTACATTCTGCAGCTCTATATTCGATACAAAGACAGTCTCTACTATAGAGCTGTAGCATTAATAATGTATAAACAACTACAAGGAAAGAATATGCAAATCCTTTATCCCGCCCACTCAAATAGATTTGAATGGGCTTTTTGTCTACTTTATGAACAAAGTATTTCTTTTAACACTATTATGGAATAATTATACTTTTTTACGTTGACAATAGTGTTGAAGGAGAATATACTAAGCATGTAAGTTGATTGTGAATAGTTTCACAAATAATGTGAATTTCTTCACATAAAATAGATAGGAGTTGTCATTATTATGAGTACTTGGACACAAATTTATGACCCATTAAACAATATTTGGTTATCTGCTCTAATCGCAGCACTTCCAATTTTTTGCTTCATTATTTGTTTAGTGGGATTCAAAATGAAAGGTTACATGGCTGGTCTTTACAGTGTAATTGTTGCTATTATTCTTGCTATATTTGTTTATAAAATGCCTACAACTGCAGCAGTAGCATCTGCCGGATTTGGTGTTTTATCTGGATTTTATCCAATTTGTACTATCGTTATCGCAGCTATCTTCCTTTACAAATTAACTGTTAAAACAGAACAATTCAATGTCATTCGTGATAGTATTTCAAGTATTACAAATGATCAACGTTTACAAGTATTATTAATCGCTTATTCTTTCGGCGCTTTCTTAGAAGGCGCAGCTGGTTTCGGTGTTCCGGTTGCTATTACAGCTGCATTACTTGTAGGTATGGGCTTTAATCCATTAAAAGCAGCGGGTATTTGCTTAGTAGCTAATATCGCTGGTGGTGCTATGGGGGCTATGGGTATTCCAGTTACAGTACCTGCACAATTAACTGGAATAGATGCATTAACTGTCGGTCGTCAAGCAGTTTACATTTTGCCATTCATTAGCATCGTTTTACCGTTCTTACTTGTTTCAATGGTAGATGGATTTAAAGGCATTAAAGAAACTTGGCAAGGTATTCTTGTAAGTGGTGTTTCTTTCGCAATTACTCAGTTCGTTGTAACTTACTTCTTAGGTGCTGAACTTACTAATATTTTCGCAGCAGTCGTAAGTATGGTCGCTCTTGCATTATTCTTACGTGTTTGGCAACCAAAATCTTCTGCTAAAGAAGAAAAACAAGAAGAAAAAGAATCTCATACATTCAATCAAATTTTATATGCTTGGTCTCCATTCGTATTCTTAACTGCATTTGTAACAATCTTTAATTTAAAACCAATTAAAGCTTTATTTGCTCCGGATGGTCCATTAGCAAACTTAGTATTTAACATTCAATTCCCTGGTCTTCATAATCAAGTTATTAAAACTGCACCAATCACAAAAGCTGATACACCTTTCGCAGCTGTTTTCAAATTTGATGTATTCTCATCTACAACTACTGCGATTGTATTAGCAATTATCGTTTCACTTATCGTCTACCGTGTAAACGGCAAAATGATTAAAGAATTAATGATTGAAACAATAAAAGAATTAAAGGTTCCAGTATATACAATTTGTAGCGTTATCGCTTTAGCTTACGTAGAGAACTACTCTGGTATGTCATCTACACTTGGACTTGCATTCTCTTCTACTGGAAATGCATTCCCTATTCTTTCTCCAATCTTAGGATGGATTGGCGTATTCATTACTGGTTCAGTAGTATCTAGTGGTTCACTATTCGCACCACTTCAAGCAGTAACTGCCGATCAATTAAACATCGTACCATCTACTCTCGTTTCATTAAACGTAGTTGGTGGCACAATAGCAAAAATGGTTTCACCACAATCTGTAGCAGTTGCTTGTGCGGCAGTTGGACTAGTTGGTAAAGAATCGGTTCTATTTAAAACAGTGATGAAATATAGTTTAATCTTCTTAGCTATTATTAGCTTACTTCAATTAAATGCTGTATTTAATATCTTTTAAACATAAAACACCGATCCAAATGGATCGGTGTTTTTTCACATTACATCTTCTTATTCTTTAGTAAAGAAGCTCCAGCAATTTCAGGATGCGTCATTTCGAATGGATCTAAAATAATATCCAATTCTTCTTCTGTTAGTACACCATGCTCTAAACATAGCTCCCTAACAGATTTTCCTGTTTCAATCGCTTCACGTGCAATGCGAGATGCTGCTTCATAACCAATATGAGGGTTCACTGCCGTAATAATTCCAACACTTTTCTCCACATATTGCTTTAGCAATTCTTCATTTGCTGTAATTCCTTTAATACAATATTCACGGAATACACGGAATCCGTTATTCATAATACTGATAGATTGAATTAAATTAAATACGAGCACAGGCTCCATTACGTTGAGCTCCAATTGTCCTGCTTCTGACGCTAAGCAAATTGTATGATCATTACCAATTACTTGGAAAGCAACTTGATTAATTACTTCTGCCATAACAGGATTTACTTTCCCCGGCATAATAGATGAACCTGGTTGACGAGCTGGTAATTGAATTTCTGCTAATCCAACACGTGGACCAGATGCCATAATACGAAGGTCATTCGCAATTTTAGACATATTCATCATACACACTTTTAATGCTGCAGATACTTCTGTGTATGCATCTGTATTTTGCGTTGCATCAACTAAATGCTCTGCACCAACAAGTGGGAATCCGCTAAATGTTCGCAAGTGTTTAACCACTTGTTCAATGTAGGTAGGGTTTGCATTTAATCCCGTACCAACAGCTGTCGCCCCCATATTTACTTCATATAAATGTTGGCGAGACTGTTTGATTCTTTTTATATCACGCGCAAGCACTCGGCTATACGCTTCAAATTCTTGACCAAGACGAATCGGCACAGCATCTTGTAAATGTGTACGTCCCATTTTAATGACGTGATCGAACTCTTTTGCTTTTGCACGGAAAGCAGAATGAAGTTCTTCCATTGTAATAAGAAGTTCTTCTAACATCATAAGAGTTGCGATATGAATTCCTGTTGGAAATGCATCATTCGTTGATTGAGCCATGTTCACATGCGTGTTTGGGCTAATTTTCGCATACTCGCCTTTTTCATGCCCCATACGTTCTAACGCTCGATTAGCGATTACTTCATTTGTATTCATATTAATAGAAGTTCCAGCACCGCCTTGGATTGGATCTACAATAAATTGATCATGAAATTTTCCATCAACAATTTCTTGCGCTGCCTCCGCAATTTCATGTCCAATGTCCTTCGCTAAGTAACCAGTATCTATATTTGCAAGTGCCGCCGCTTTTTTCACAATTGCCATTGCCGTAATGAGTGACGGATGAATACGATATCCTGTGATCGGGAAGTTTTCTACAGCACGTAATGTTTGTACACCGTAATAAGCTACACTTGGTACTTCTTTTTCACCTAAAAAATCTTTTTCTATACGTATATCCTTCGTTGCTATCATTTTCATCACCTATACTTTTCATTCTAAATCCCTATCTAAAAAATTCGCCCTCTAAAAATACGAGTATCGTTCAGAAGAATTTTTCAGTATCCACCTTCACTATATAGCACCCTTTTTGAAAGCGCAAACATTTATTTTTCTATATATTTCTTTTATAGAAAATCATTCTTCTACCTTCTTTATTTCCACTCGTTTAATTTGATGCATATCTTTTTCCAGAACTTTAAAAGAAAAGCCGTGTTTTTCAATAATATCTCCTTCAGCAACGATTTGCCTTTGTACCATAATCCAGCCACCAATTGTATCTACATCATCAGCGATTAAGTGAATGCCAAATAAATCATTCACTTCACTAATAAGCACTTTTCCTTCTACAATTTTACACCCTTCACTTATATGCTCTATAGGCGGGTGTTCATCTTCATCATATTCATCTCGAATTTCTCCAACAATTTCTTCTAAAATATCTTCCAGTGTAACAATCCCAGCTGTACCTCCATATTCATCATACAACACAGCTAATGGAATGTGTTTTCTTTGCATTTGTAATAGTAGATCATGAATTGGAATATTTTCTAGCACTTCAATAACTGGCCTTGTATATGGCATAATCGAGCACTCCTCGTCCCGATTACCATCCATATAACGAATAAATAAATCCTTTACATTAACCATTCCAATAATTTCATCTTTATCTTCACCAAATACAGGATACCTCGTATATTTTTCTTGTGCGATTATTTTAATATGTGTTTCAAATGATTCATCCTCATATAAACCTACAACTTCCGTACGAGGTACCATAATTTCCTTTGCGACTCTATTATCAAATTCAAAAATATTATTTACATATTTAAATTCCCTTTGATTAATCTCTCCGCTCTCATAACTCTCTGATAGGATTAATCGTAATTCTTCCTCCGAATGAGCTACTTCATGTTCAGAAGCCGGATGTAAGCCGAATAATCCTGTTACAAGCCTTGCAGAACCATTTAAAGCCCAAATAAACGGATACATTACTCGGTAAAAGTAAATAAGTGGCTTCGATAATAATAAGCTAACTTGTTCCGCTCTTTGTATAGCAAACGTCTTCGGAGCAAGTTCACCAATGACAACATGTAAGAACGTAATAACTGCAAATGCAATAATAAACGAAACTGTACTTGCAATTGCGGGAGATAAATGTAGTTTTAAAAACAACGGCTCGAGTAAATGTTTTATAGTCGGCTCACCTAACCACCCAAGCCCTAAAGCAGTAATTGTAATACCTAGCTGACATGCTGATAAATACTCATCTAAATTCGAAGTTACTTTTTTAGCTGCCAATGCTCCTCGTCGCTTTTCACTAACGAGTTGATCAATACGACTGCTACGCACCTTAATAATCGCGAACTCAACAGCTACAAAAAAACCTGTTAATGCAATAAGGATAACTACCATCAGTAATTTTAAAATATCCACATATATCCTTTAGCCTTCTTAGCTAAAGTTACACCTCCTTTAAAAAAGAAGTTTCACTTTAGTTTCTTCATTTACTCAAAAGCAACCCTATATAAAATTCACCAATTTCAAACCTCATACAATTCTAGAGGTAGACCGTCGGGGTCTTGGAAAAAGACGAATTTTTTTCCGGTTATCTCATCAATACGTATTGCCTCAGTTTCAACACCACATTGACTTAAATGTTGTACAGCCTCTCCTATATTTGTAACAGCAAATGCTAAATGTCTAAGTCCAGCCGCTTCTGGAAAACTTGGGCGATTAGGCGGGCTTGGAAATGAAAATAATTCAATTTGATACTCTTGTCCTACACATAAATCTAACTTATAAGAATCTCGTTCCTTTCTATATACTTCATTTATCACTTTAAAACCTAATATCCTAGTATAAAAATCCTTTGACACTTTATAATTCGAACAAATAATTGCAACGTGATGCACTCTACTTATATTCATACTCTCTATTCCTTTCTTTACCAAAGATGCATATTCTCCCTTGAAATGAAAAACACATATAGCAGAATATCTCTTTTAGGGGGCTTACTATGAAATTTATTACTTTTTTCGTGGGACTTATCGTTGTTTTTTTCCTTGCTTATATCGCTAGTAACAATAAGAAACATATTAAATTCAAACCAATTTTCATCATGCTTATTATCCAGTTGATTTTAACCTATTTATTATTAAATACAGAAATCGGTCTCATACTTATTCGAGTCATTTCCAATCTGTTCACAAAGTTACTCGAGTATGCTGCTGATGGTATAAACTTTGTATTTGGCGGTCTTGCGAATAAAGGTGAAATGTCATTTTTCCTTACTGTTTTATTACCAATCGTCTTCATTTCCGTCTTAATTGGTATACTACAACATTTCAAAATACTACCATTTTTTATTCATTGGATCGGTTACTTCCTTAGCAAAATAAATGGTCTTGGGAAGTTAGAATCTTATAACGCTATCGCGTCTGCCATTGTCGGCCAATCAGAAGTTTTTATTACGGTAAAAAAACAATTAGCTCAAATCCCAAAACACCGTCTTTATACACTTTGCGCATCTGCCATGTCAACCGTATCTATGTCTATCGTCGGTGCCTATATGTCAATGATTGAACCTAAATATGTAGTAACCGCACTCGTTCTCAATTTATTTAGTGGTTTTATTATCGTACTCATCATTAACCCTTACGACGTTAAAGATGACGAAGATATTTTAGAGATTAAAGGCGAAAAACAAAGCTTTTTTGAAATGCTTGGAGAATATATTCTAGATGGCTTCCGCGTAGCCATCGTTGTCGGCGCTATGCTTATCGGATTCGTCGCATTAATTAGCTGCGTTAATGACCTATTCCTCATTATATTCGGCATTACTTTCCAGCAATTAATCGGCTACGTATTTGCACCTATTGCATTCCTTATCGGTGTACCAAGTTCTGAAATTGTCGCGGCTGGTAGCATTATGGCAACGAAGCTTGTAACGAATGAATTTGTAGCAATGATGGACCTTGGTAAAATTTCTAATAGCCTTTCTCCCCGTACAGTTGGTATTATTTCTGTTTTCCTCGTGTCTTTTGCCAATTTTTCTTCTATCGGCATTATTTCAGGTGCGGTAAAAGGGTTAAACGAAGAACAAGGAAACGTTGTTGCCCGATTTGGCCTTAAATTACTATATGGAGCTACTCTCGTTAGCATTTTATCTGCAATTATCGTAAGCATTATGTTGTAATTAGGTAAAATTTTATCATTTTCTTATCCCTATCTTTTGTATACAATAACGAATAGGTGTCTTATAAATAATCAAGACATCTATTTTTTATACATGTACAATCACTTTTATTTAGCGTACAATAATTTTTATGTGTTTGAATCCGCTTCTAAATGTATACACTTTGATAGTTTTAAAGGAGAAAAAATGATGAAATCCGACATGAACAAAGATACTCGATCCAAAAAAGGACGCTCAAAGAAAAAACGTCTACTTTGGTTCCTTCTTATTCCATTACTGATTATAGCACTTGGGACAGGAGGTTACTCCTTCCATATATACAGTAAAGCAAAATCAATTTTAAGTAATGCCTATTCTGAACTTGGTCGCGGAGATAAATCCAGCAAACGTGAAAAAGCCGTTAAACCTATGACTGACAACATTTCCGTACTTATTATGGGTGTTGATGAAAGTGATATTAGGGACAAGAATTATGGGAAAGCAACTCGTACAGATGCACTATTACTTGCAACAATTAATAAAAACGATAAATCTGTTAAACTTGTCAGTATTCCACGTGACTCACGTGTCTATATTAAATCACGTGATAAATACGATAAAATTACACATGCGCACGTATTCGGTGGTGTAGACAGCACGATTGATACAGTTGAGAATTTTTTAGACGTTCCAGTTGATTACTATGTAAAATTCAACTTTAAATCCTTTATCAAAATTGTTGATTCTCTTGGTGGTATTACTGTAGATGTTCCAGTGGAGTTCACAGAACAAAATAGTAAAGATGAAGCAGATGCTATTCATCTAAAAAAAGGACGTCAACATTTAAATGGAGAAGAAGCACTAGCACTAGCGAGAACTCGTCATATCGATAGTGATTATATGCGCGGTCAACGACAACAGCTTGTTTTAGAAGCTATTGCCGAAAAGGCATTATCGCTTAATTCCATTAATAAAATCGGTGGTCTATTAGACGCTGTTGATAAAGATTTAAAAACAAATTTAACTTTTGATGATATGATGACAATTGCCAAGAATTCAATGGGTTCAGATTTAAAAATGGACAAATTGCAAGTAGAAGGTACTGATAAATATATAGACGGTATTTATTATTACGTTCCGAACGAAAAAAGCGTCAATAATATATCGACAACACTTCAAGAACATCTCGGTGTTACGAATAAAAATCAACATAAAAAATTATAATAAAAAGGCTGCTAGATTTTTCTAGACAGCCTTTTTATTATAATTTTCAACATATTTTTCATGCATATTGTGACAAAAAGAGACAATTATTACAGCAGTGTAACATTTTTTATAAAAACATTACACACATAGTGAAAATAATAGTATACTAGTACGTACATAATGTTATTTTCAGCATTTTTATACAAAAAATGTAATACATATATTTATACAAAAATTTCTGGGGGGAAATAAATGAAGCTAAGTAAAATACTGATCGGTTCTGCAATTGCTGGGGGCATATTACTTTGTGTAGGTGGTGTTAGTGGATATCAATATGTATCCAAACTAAATAATCAATTAAATACTACTGCATTACCAAATACTACATTTGAAGGTATTTCTCTCGATGGAAAAAATAAAAAAGATATTCAAACAATTATTAATCAAAAGATAACTGAATTAGATCAAAAATCTCTTACTTACATATTCCAAAATGATAAACAAACTTACACATGGAAAGATTTAGGGATAAATTATCAAGAAAATGATATTATCGATAAGATCTTTAAAGAACAAGAAGGAAACGCATTGAATCGTTACAAAATGCGAAAGCAGGCTGAAAACGGTGAATTAAAACGTGACTATAAATTAACACCTCAATTAAATACAACTACTTATGAAAGCTTTATAAAAGATAAATATAATGAAACATTAAAAAATCCTGTTAATGCAGAGTTAAGTATTGAAGGCTCTACAGTAAATATTAGCCAAAGCCAAAATGGAGAAAAAATTGATAAAGGAAAATTAACTGATTTAACGAAACAAGCCATTACTTCTGGCACATCGGATGTTACATTACCAGTTACACTATTAAAGCCTGAACGTTCTACAGAAGATATACAGAAAATGGGCATAAAAGAAGTAATCGCTGAATATTCGACTCCAATGGCTGGTCGTAATGGGAATCAATCCTTTAACGTAAATAAGTCAGCTAATACTTTAAGTGGAGTTATTGTCGCACCTGATGAAACATTTAGTTTTAATGGCCGCGTTGGCGTAACGGATGCTGCACATGGCTATAAATCCGCAGCTGTATATTCACAAGGTAAGGTTATACAAAGTGCTGGCGGAGGCGTTTGCCAAGTTAGTAGTACTTTATATAGCGCCGCTTTAAGGGCAGATTTAGGTATTGTTTCTCGAAGCAATCATTCTATGCCTGTAAATTATTTACCACTGGGGCAAGATGCAGCAGTAGCAGATTATGGTCCAGATTTAAAATTTAAAAACAATACAGGCAATCATATTTATATTCAAGCATTTTCAAATGGAGGTAGTATTACTACACGTATTTTCGGTACAAATACTGGTAAAAATGTTGAAGTTTCTTCTCAAGTAGTTAGTAGGACTGGTGATAAAATAACAGCAGTTACGTATAAAAAAGTAACACAAAACGGTGAAGTAGTATCTAATGGACAAATTTCAAAAAGCGTATATAAAAGCGCTCCAACACAATGATGTACTATTAAACCAACAAAAAAGGCGTGATCTACTCACGCCTTTTTTTGTTGCAATAATACTAAAAAGGTTGCAAGATGGTCTTTCGTTTCTTCTAAAGACCACATACGATTTCCTTGCTTTGCAGCTAATACGCACGCTTCTTCCCAAGCATCCTTTTTCTTCATATATAATAATTCATCGCGTAATTTCAAAACAATTTCTTCATCTTCTTGCTCTATAAATTCTTCCATCACGCCTACTATTTCATCTTCATGGATACTTAACGTACAGTAAGATTTGAGAAAATATTGTAATGTCGTATACATATTTACTCCCCCTTCTTATTTATCAGATGGATAAGAAGTAATGATCTTATACCCTAAATCTCCTGACTTATCTCTCGCTAAAACAGTAACAGTTTTTACTAACTTGTCTTTTACATTCATATTTTTCTTTATTACCGTTTTTCCAACCGGGAATGAATGCGTTGTATTTAATACGAGACGAGCCTCTTTAGAATTTTTTAACCAATCTTGAATTTCCTTATCATGCTGCTTCAAACTATCTTTTACAGCTTTCGTCGCTGTTTCCTTATCATAGTATGTACTTGCCGCTGATACTTTATCTGTCTTCAAGCGATTCTTTAAATCCTCTTCTGATTTTCCTACATGTCTTTCAATCGTATGACCATTTTTAGGCGGCCCTTCCATTTCATCTAAAATATTATCACTAATTTTTTCTACTGATGTCGATTGATTCCCTGTTTGTTTCTCTGTTTTTTGTTCTTTTCCTGCACATCCACTTAGGATCAGCATTAATGCCAATAAACTACTCAAGAAAAGACTACTTATTCGTTTCATCATATCACCTCTTTCATGATTATTATCGCAACTTCACTAAAAGTCAATTTCACTCCGAAAAAACATATACATTTTTTAAATTTCTCATCTATTTTGCTATATTACCACTCTAGTTTCATTAAATCACTATTTTCACCCTTTCTATAAATATACCCCCATGTTTTTCAAATTATTTCCCGAATTAAACCATCGCTAAAATAACCAAGTAAACCCTTTAAAAACAGGGTTTACTTGGTTATTTTTAAACAAATTAAATATACCCCAGATTTCATATACCTAATACCCTCATAAGGTATATTAATGGTGTTTTATCAACGTTTTTCTACATTATGTAAATTCCCACTTGCCTACACAATGGAAATATGGTGTAATGCAAAAAAAGATAAAGGATTTTAAACAATGGCTGAAACAATTCAAAACTTCTTAACAGACTATTATTCAATTGCAATTCCACTTAGCATTTTAATTAACATCGTTATTAGCCTTTTAGGTGTTATCCCTAGTATTTTTTTGACTGCTATTAACATCCAGCTCTTTGGTGTAACAAACGGAACCATTATTTCGATCGCAGGTGAGGCATTAGGGGCTATTATCTCGTTTTATATTTATCGTATAGGCCTTCAAAAGTTCACTCACGATAAAGTAAATAAGTACCCAAAGGTAGAGCGTCTTCTTTATGTACAAGGCAAAGAGGCTTTTCTACTCGTCCTATCGTTCCGGTTCATTCCTTTCATTCCATCCAGTATCGTGACTTTATTTGCAGCTCTAGGCAAAATGTCACTACTATCCTTCAGTATTGCCAGTACAATAGGTAAAATACCGGCTTTGCTAATCGAAGTATATTCTGCCTATCATGTTATGAACGGAACAAATGAAGCGAAGTGGATTGTAACAATTGCAGGCGCTATTGGATTGTTTTATTTGTGGAAAAAATGGAGAAAAAAATAAAGAAGGAGCATAGGCTCCTTCTTTATTTTTGAGGTATTTTATTAATAATACTCTCTTAAATCCTCTTAGTTTATACCAACCGCACTAAACGATTGCTTAACTGCTGCTACTTCCGCAGAAGTCGCACCATATAAATCAGCTGCGGCTTGTACTGCACCAGCACGAGCTTGGCTAAATGTAGTAGATTGCGTGAAATATTGTGTGTTTGCACGGTAATAAATTGCACCTAACTTATCTTTACCAATACCAGTTACAGTTACACCAGAATGTGTACCGCCATTTGCTAATAAATAAGCTTGTTTGTTAATAATACCACTGTTCGTATGAACCCCACCGTTATCACTAGTACCAGTGTAACGCTTAGAATAATGGTCTGGGTCACCATATTTCGCTGGATCACTCATAGAGCGAAGTGCATCTCCTGCTTTACCAGGCGTGTAAATATCTTCACCAATTTCCCAATCCGGATTACGATTATCATAGTATTCTACTAAAGTACCAAAGATATCAGAAATTGCTTCATTTAGCGCCCCTGATTCATTTTGATAAATTAGATCCGAGCTATTTTCCGTAACAGCATGCGTTAATTCGTGTCCAATTACATCAATACCACCAGATAATGAAGTGAACGTTACACCATCACCATCTCCGTATACCATTTGTGAGCCGTTCCAGAATGCATTATTATACTTACTTCCGTAATGAACTGTTGATTTTAATGGTGCTCCTGCATCGTTAATAGAATTTCTATTAAAAGTAGCTTTATAATAATCATATGTTTTACCTGCATAGTAATGAGCATCTACTGCCGCTGCATCATACGCTGCATTGAAAACATTATCTGCATCTACCCATAAAGTTCCTGGCAACGTAGTACGATTTTTCGCATCATATGTGAAAATCGTTGCTCCGCGCGTATTATCTTGTAAGTAGTAAGATGAGCCAGATAACGTTGTATTAAGCGACTTCGTATCTCCTAATACACCTTTACCCGTTCCTACTTTATTTGTTCCTGTAACAGGCTTTACAACCGCCTTTGCTTCTTGTTTAGGAGCTTCTTGCTTAACTGGTGACTTATCTTCATTTGCTACATGATCAAGTTTATTATATTTATTTAAGACTTTACCGCTGTCTGCTTCAATGAAATAGTAGTAGTTTCCTGGACTTGGCTCTAAGAAGTTTAGATTTACAACGTATGCATATGTTGTTTCCTCACCGTTTTGATATACATATAAGTCCGCTTTTGGTTCTACCTCATATTTAGGTGTAACACCTAAATCTTTTTGCGCAATTTCAATTGCTTTTGCGCCTTCAATCTTATTTTTATTTTTCAACTTGTCCTTTTTGTCTAAATCAGGCGCAACTGTTCCAGACAATACTTTTAAAGAACCATCTTTACTTACGTGAGCTACTTGCGTAGAACCCCATACAGGTACTCCTTCATATACTTGTTGCAAACGTAATACTGTTGAATCAGTTACAGCATCTTTCTTCACTTGTTTCACTTTGAAAGAATCTTGCGCACTCTTTTCCCCTAACTTATAATCACCTTTTGCTGCGTTTAAGTAATCAAACACAACAGATTCTGCTTTCTTACCAGTTGCTCCAGTTAGATCACCAGAAATAAACTCAGGTGACTGTACCGTCTCATTGTACTTCTTCGTAGAGAGCACATTTTTTGAATCCGCAAATGCAGATCCTGCCCCTCCAAACGTTGTAACTGCCATTCCTGTCGCTAACACTAACGCTAAACTTTTCTTTTTCATGAACCTTCCCCCTAATAATTTTTTTTGAAAAAGAGTAGTTTCATATTAGCATTATGTTTTCACTATTAATATACTAAAAATTCAATTAATTATTTTCTCAAGTATTGTAGAATTTTGGGGAACAAATATTGAAAAACCCCTTTCCGATTGGAAAGGGGTTTTTTATTACGATTCAATTGTTTCAACTACTTGTGTTCCTTGCGTTAAAACATCTGGTCTTGACGAATATTGTTCAATAAACTGTGTCAAAAACACAACTCCAATAACAAGTCCTAAAAACATCACTTTTTTCATATTATTTCTCCTCCCCTTTTTCTAGTAACGAAATAGTTTCTTTATAATAACGACTACTCTCTTCGAAATTACGGATCCCTTCGAAATAATTCGCAATTTCTAAATACACTTGCTTCAAATAGACTAAATTACCTTCACTTTTAAAAAACGGTATAGCCTCTAATTCTAGAAATTTCTTATATTCATCCGATGTACGGAAATATTTATATTGTAAAATAATTAATAAATATAATGCCCTTTTATACTTTTCTTGTCGTTGAGCAATAGAAATACCTTTTTCTATCCACTGGTTCGCCTCATCCATTTGTTTTAAGTGAATACACTGTAATGCTGTATGATATAAAGTATCTAAGTAATTATCATCTTCATGTTGATGATATTGCAAACTTTTCAAATAAAACTCCTTAGCCTTTTCGTATTGTTGTTGGTTACCGTAGACTTCTGCAATATTACTTAATGCGATACTCATAATTGCCTCATTTTCAGAAAATGAACTCGCTTCACGTAAAATGCTATTATACATATCCAAAGCCTCTTTGTACTGTCCTTGCCTTACAAAACAAATCGCTATAATAAATTGACAGTTTATCACATTACGGAATTTATACTCATTACGGAATCCCTCTATTGCAATGTTAGCAAAATGCAGAGCTTTATACGGATTTTCTAAATGACTATATGCTAATGCTAAATTATAATAAATACCATTCTCATGATAATTTAGCCCTTTCGCCATTTTTTCCGTTTCAATTAAACTCTCTAATCCTATCTTCCATTTGTTTTGTAAACAATTCAATAACGCAACATTATATGTGAATAACATTTTTTGAAACTGAGATAATTTCTTATACCCTTTTTTTAATTTATTTAATCTTTCCGCTCCGTTATCAATATCACGCTTAATCATAAGATAACGTACATATAATAGCTCATAATAATTCATAATTTCAAAATCAGTTACTTGCTCAATTTCTTCTTGTAAATCAGCATATATTTGCTCAATTCGTTCTCTTTCTAAATGGACGATAGCTTTATGCCAATCCTCCAGCTTCCCCTTCACATCTTCCTCTACATCCCTCAAATCCGTCACGGCAATTTCTAATCTTGCGCAGAGCAATTGTAGAATTTCTTCTGATGCTTCGATCTTTCCATTTTCGATTTTACTTAAGTATGAGACAGAACAAATGCCCTGACATAATTCTTCTTGTGTCATTTTTTGCTGTAGCCGTTTGTAAAAGACTTGTTTGCCTATTTTTTCTAATGTTTGTTGCATTGTCCTCCTCCATTCTCATTACCCCCATTACTCTAATAATACATAAAATCTTGAGAAATATAAATTGATAAATGTTAATTTTCTAAAAAATATGCATTATTTCATTTTTTTCCCTCTTGACTCTACTTCCATATCCATTCTTTGCTACGAGCGGTGAAAAATTGGTATACTATAACCAAATTATGGAGGTGTTTTCGCGATGACTTATTATAAAGACGATAGCTATGCCTTACATACAGATTTATATCAAATTAATATGGCTTATACATATTGGAAAGATGGTATTCATAATCGCCGCTCGGTGTTTGATTTATACTTTCGAAAACTTCCATTTGAGAACGGTTACGCTGTTTTTGCTGGTCTTGAAAAAATTGTGGAGTACATAGAAAACTTCAGCTTTACCGAAAGCGATATCGCTTATTTAGCAGAGTTACAATTTGAAGAAGAATTTCTTCATTATTTACAAAATATGAAATTCACTGGGACAGTTCGAAGTATGCAAGAAGGTGAAGTTGTATTTAATAACGAGCCTTTATTACGTGTTGATGCACCACTCGGCGAAGCACAAATTATTGAAACTGCCCTGTTAAACATTGTGAATTACCAAACATTAATTGCAACAAAAGCGGCTCGTATGAAGCACGCTGCAAATAATGATGAACTTTTAGAGTTTGGTACAAGACGTGCCCATGAGTTCGATGCCGCTCTTTGGGGCACACGCGCTGCATTTATTGGTGGTTTTTCATCTACAAGCAACGTACGAGCTGGGAAACGCTTCGGAATACCTGTAGCCGGTACACATGCTCACTCTTTCGTTCAAGCATATCGCGATGAATATGTTGCTTTCAAAAAATATGCTGAGACACATAAAAAGTGTGTGTTTCTTGTCGATACATACGACACTTTGAAATCTGGTGTTCCAAATGCAATTCGCGTTGCGAAGGAGTTTGGAGAGCGTATCGATTTTTACGGAATTCGCCTTGATAGTGGGGATATGGCTTATTTATCTAAAAAAGCAAGAAAACTACTAGATGAAGCTGGGTTTACAAATACAAAAATTATTGCTTCTAGCGATTTAGATGAATACACAATTATGCACTTGAAATCTCAAGGAGCAAAAATTGATGTATGGGGCGTTGGAACAAAATTAATTACGTCCTTTGAGCAACCAGCGTTAGGGGCTGTTTATAAACTAGTTGCGATTGAAGATACTGATGGAAAATTAAATGATACAATTAAAATTTCATCTAACCCTGAAAAAATTACCACTCCAGGACTTAAGCGTATTTATCGCATTATCAATCGAGTGAACGATCATGCAGAAGGCGATTATATTGCATTAGATTCTGAAGAGCCAGGAAAAGAGGAACGTTTAAAAATGTTTCATCCTGTTCACACATATATAAGTAAATTTGTAACAAACTTTGAAGCACGCGAACTGCATAAAGATATTTTTGTTAACGGTGAAAGAACATATGAATTACCTGGCATATTAGATATTCAAAAATATAATGAACAGAGTCTCGCACTATTTTGGGAAGAATATATGCGAACTTTAAATCCCGAAGAGTACCCTGTCGATTTAAGTCAAGAATGTTGGGATCATAAAATGAATTACATTCAAACTGTTCGAGAACAAGTTGAAAAAAATATACAAAAATAAAACAGAGAAGCTCCTCCTTCTCTGTTTTTTCAATGCTATATATCTTTGCGAAAAATATATTAAAATAATAAGACAAATATTTTTTATTTGTAAATTTAAATATTAAGTTATTTATAAAATAATATTTGTTATTATTTTATTGAGTCAATTTCAACAGAATAACCTAAAAAAGAGGACGCAGGTTGCGTCCTCTTTTTTATCCCGCATTAACGGGCAGTAAGACCCCCACCTCAAAATTCAGCGAAAGCAAGGACGTTAGATGGGGAATCAACTGCCCGTAAAAGCCCGATTGGTTCAACTAATAATCAGTGGGGGATGAAGCCCCCCACTGATTAAAGTTTCACTTTATAAATCTTTCACTCTTAGTACACGCATTGCATTTAATACTGCCAGTAGTGTCACACCAACATCTGAGAAAACTGCTTCCCACATTGTTGCAATACCGAAAGCACCAAGTAATAAAACAATCCCTTTTACACCTAAGGCAAAGATGATATTTTGCCAAACTATACTTCTTGTGCGTTTTGCAATTTTTACAGCTGTCGCAATTTTTGAAGGCTCATCAGTCATAATAACGATGTCTGCCGCTTCAATTGCTGCATCTGATCCTAAACCACCCATCGCAATACCAACGTCTGCACGGGCTAATACTGGTGTATCGTTAATACCATCACCAACGAAGGCAATTTTTTCTTTTCCGTGCTTCGCTGCATCAATTTTTTCAATCTCTTCTACTTTTTGTTGCGGTAGTAATTCCGCATGAACTTCATCTAAGCCTAACTCTTTACCGACAGCTTCACCAACTGGTTTTGCATCACCAGTTAACATTACTGTCTTTTTAATACCTAGTTCTTTTAACTTTTGAATCGCTTGTTTCGAATCCTCTTTTACCTCATCAGAGATAACAATATAACCTGCATATTTTCCATCTACAGCAACGTGAACTAATGTCCCTACTGTTTCTGGTTGTTTAAATTCAATATTTTCTTTTCTCATTAATTTTGCATTACCTGCAAAAATTTCTTTTCCTTGTACTTTTACGACTGTACCGTGACCAGAAATTTCGTTATAATCATCGATTATTTTTTCATCAATTGATTTTCCATATGCCTTTCGAATAGATTGGGCAATCGGATGGTTAGAATATACTTCAGCAAATGCCGCATACTCTAATAACTCTTCACTTGTAGTACCTTCGCTCGGTTCCATTTTTGTAACTTTAAAAACACCTTTTGTTAATGTTCCTGTTTTGTCAAAAACAATATATTTTACATCATTTAAAGCTTCTAAATAGTTACTTCCTTTTACTAACACACCACTTTTAGATGCACCACCAATACCTCCAAAGAATCCAAGAGGAATAGATACAACTAACGCACATGGACAAGAGATTACTAAGAACACTAAAGCTCTATAAATCCACTCAGAGAATGTAGCTCCTTCTAAAATAAGTGGTGGAATAAACGCCATGATCGCCGCTGTAATAACTACAACTGGAGTATAGTAACGTGCAAACTTCGTAATAAAGTTTTCCGTTGGTGCTTTTTTACTGCTTGCATTTTGAACTAAATCTAAAATTTTTGATACAGTCGATTCACCGAATTCTTTTGTAACTTCAATTGTTAATACACCGTTTTGGTTCACAAAGCCACTTAATACATCATTTCCAACTTCAACTTCACGTGGTACAGATTCACCAGTTAATGCTGAAGTATCTACCATTGATGTTCCTTCAATTACTTTTCCATCTAACGGTACTTTCTCACCTGGCTTAACGATAATATAATCGCCAATTTGTACATCTTCTGGTGATACTTGTTTCGTTTCATTTCCAACCTTTACATTCGCATAATCAGGACGAATATCCATTAATGAAGTGATTGATTTTCGAGAACGATTTACCGCAATACTTTGGAATAGTTCTCCTACTTGATAAAATAGCATTACTGCTACAGCTTCTGAATATTGCTGAATTGCAAAAGCTCCTACAGTTGCAATTGCCATTAAGAAGTTTTCATCAAATACTTGGCCACGAGTTATGTTTCTTACCGCTCTCCAAACGATATCTCCACCTATTAATAAATAAGCAAGGACGAATAACGGAATTGTTACCATTTGTGGTAAGCCCGCTAATGCAGCAATTGCTGTCAAAATTCCGCCGACCACTAATCTCCCTACCATCTTTTTCACGTTTGCTTCACCATGATCGTGACTATGTCCGTGGTCATGACCGTTCTTCTCTTCACGAACAACTTTCACATCTGGCTCTAACTTTTGAACGACATTTGTTATATTTGCTACAGTCGCTTCTAGTTCTCTTTTATTCGCAACTTCTACTCGTAGTTTCTTCGATACGAAATCAACAGTTGCTTCTGAGACAGCTGGCATTTCCTTCACTTTATTTTCAATTTTCATTGCACAGTTCGCGCAATCTAAACCTTCTAATATAAATACTTCTTTAGCAATTTTATTTTTTTGTTCTTCTTGCACTTTAATATGCGGTTCTAATTTTGTAACGAGTTGTTTTGCTTCCGTAACAACTTCGTTTTCTTTATTTTGTGCTGTTTCTAAGATCATTGTCTTTGTTGCGAAGTTTACAGAGCAAGAATTCACTCCTTCTATATTCCCAACACCTTTTTCAATTTTCATTGCACAATTCGCACAATCTAAACCTTCTAACATCAGTTTCTTTTTCACTAATGCTTCAGCCATCGTTCTCCCTCCTCGCGTTCTTTTTATTCTTCTTCGTTTACGTGTTCAAACGCTTGCTCGAAGATATGAATTACGTGCTGGTCAGCTAACGAATAATAAACAACCTTTCCTTCTTTACGATTCTTCACAAGTTTCGCTTGCTTTAACACACGAAGCTGATGCGAAATAGATGATTGTGTCATTCCTAATAAATAAGCTAAATCACAAACGCACATTTCAGCTTCAAATAACGCATGTAATATTCTCGTACGTGTACGATCACCTAATACTTTAAATAGTTCTGCTACTTTACTTAAACTTTCATCAGTTGGAATTGTTTGTTTTACTTGCTCTACAACTTCTTCATGAATTATCGTTTGAGAACATGTCTCTTGTGGTGTTTCTACTTTATTTCCAGCCATTATAGCTCACCTCTTTATTTGAACATATGAACAATCATTCATATATCTTATACCTTTATTATATGAGCGTCCATTCATATGTGTCAATGAAATCTAATACATTTTTTTGAACATTTCGTTCACATTTAAAAAAGAGCTACACATATTTTCTACATCAATTACATTCTCATACAAAAAAGGATGTCCACTTTGCACAAAAGAAAAAGCCTTGCGCGTTCCCTAGACGCACAAGGCTTACTATACTTATATCCCTTTTAATTAAGCTTTTAATTAGCTTGTTCTAAATTATCCTGCGAACTTCCATCGTCTTTTAAATGACTATGCTTTTTCGAATATACAAAGTATACAACTACTCCAATTGCTAACCAAATACCGAAGTATATCCATGTTGTTAACGGTAAATTTACCATTAAGAATAGACAACACGCAATTGAAATAATCGGTAAGATCGGTACAAGTGGTACCATAAATCCACGTTGTAATTTCGGATGCGTTTTACGAAGAATGATAACAGTTACACCCACCATAGCGAATGTTAATAACGCTCCAATATTCGCTAAATTCGACAATTCTTTTAAATCGATAAATCCAGCAATTAAAGCACTACCAATTCCTGTTAACCAAACTGAAAATGTTGGTGCTTCAGTCTTCTTGTTAATTTTCGCGAAAGATTTTGGCAATAACCCATCACGGCTCATTGCGAAGAATACACGAGTTGTTGCATAAATGTAAGCGAAAATTACAGCCATAATACCGATTACAGCTCCAATAGCAATTACACCTGCTACTTTATCTTGTCCTACAACCTCTAGTACATATGCCATAGCTTCTGGTACATCTAATTCCTTATAAGAAACCATACCTGTCATAACAAGACAAACTACAACATAAATGACTGTACAAATAACTAGCGAAGCAATAATACCAATCGGCAAATCACGTTGCGGATTTTTTACTTCTTCAGCAGAAGTTGCTAATGCATCAAATCCTAAGAAAGCAAAGAATACTGCTGCTCCTCCGGCGAACACTCCACTTAAACCGTAAGGTGCAAATGGTATCCAGTTTTCTGGTTTCACGTAGAATACACCAACTGCAATGAATAAAACAACAATACCAATTTTAATTAATACCATTATGTTATTCACACGTTTACTTTCTTTCGTACCTCGTGATAATAACCAAGTTATCACCAACGTAACAATAACTGCTGGTAAGTTTACCATACCACCTTGTGCTGGAATCGTTAGCAATGCTTTTGGAATTTCAAGTCCCAATCCACTCACTAAGTTATGGAAATAACCCGTCCATCCACCAGCTACTGCGGCAGTCGTTACGACATATACGGATAACAATGTCCATCCCATTAAATGGGCAACAAACTCACCAATTGTTGCATACGAATATGTGTACACACTACCTGAAACAGGAAGTGTAGATGCAACTTCTGCATAACATAAAGCTGCAAATCCACAAACAATTGCTGCAATCATGAATGAAAAAATAACTGCTGGACCAGCATCTCTTGCGGCTACTAATCCAGTTAATACTAGAACTCCTGTACCAATTATCGCACCAATCCCTAGCATTGTTAGGTCAAATGCCCCTAGCGTTTTCGTTAAAGTTTTACTTTTACTTTCCCCTAACAATTGCGTAACGGATTTCTTTTTAAATAGGTTGGCCACGATGAATGCCCCCTTTTACCAAGAAGAGCTAAGAGGTATTATCTCTTAGCTCTTATCATGTTGTTTTATATATTGTTCGATTTTGTTTTGTATAATGCTTTTATTAGCAAGATACTGTTTCTGCTTCTAGTAATTCTTTAGCACCTTTGTACTCTACACCGTGAGCTTCTGCAACTGCTTCGAATGTTACATAGCCATCTAATGTGTTAATACCTTTTAGTAATGCAGCGTTGCCTAGGCAAGCTTCTTTGTAGCCTTTGTTAGCAATTTGTACTGCATATGGTACTGTTACGTTTGTTAATGCAAGAGTTGATGTACGTGGAACCGCACCTGGCATGTTTGCAACTGCATAATGAACAACGCCGTGTTTTTCGTAAGTTGGGTTATCATGAGTTGTAATACGGTCAGTTGTTTCGAAAATACCACCTTGGTCAATCGCGATATCTACAACAACAGAACCTGGTTCCATTGATTGAATCATTTCTTCTGTTACAAGTTTTGGCGCTTTTGCACCTGGGATTAATACTGCACCGATTACAAGATCAGACTCTTTTACAGCTTCTGCAATATTGTAAGGATTAGACATTAAAGTTTTTACTTGGTTTCCGAAAATGTCATCTAATTGACGAAGACGTTCTGCACTTAAGTCGATGATTGTTACATCCGCACCTAGTCCAACTGCAATTTTAGCAGCATTTGTACCAGCTTGTCCACCACCGATGATTGTTACTTTACCACGTTTAACCCCTGGAACACCTGCAAGTAAGATACCTTTACCGCCTTTGTTTTTCTCAAGGAATTGTGCACCAATTTGTGCAGCCATACGACCAGCTACTTCACTCATAGGTGCAAGTAATGGTAGAGAACGGTTTTCTAATTGTACTGTTTCATATGCAATAGAAACAACTTTCTTTTCGATTAATGCTTTTGTTAATTCTGGTTCTGGAGCTAAATGTAAATATGTGAATAAGATTAAACCTTCGCTGAAGTGTTTGTATTCGCTTTCAATTGGTTCCTTAACTTTCATAACCATTTCCATGTTCCAAGCTTCTTCAGCTGTATCAACAATTTTCGCTCCCGCTTCAACATACTGAGCATCTGTGAAACCAGATCCTAAACCTGCACCCTTTTGAATGAATACTTCGTGATTGTTACGAATTAAATGTACAACACCTGCTGGTGTCATTGCCACACGGTTTTCGTTGTTTTTAATTTCTGCTGGTACCCCAATACGCATAATGAAATGCCCCCTTATAATTAACAGAAAAAAGAAAGTCTTTTTTCTTTTTGTAATAATTAATAACTTATGTCCTTATTCTAGCATAACTTAAAAGTTATGAAAACGCTAACATACCATTTTTTTAAAGTTTATATATTTAGAATAGTGTAAATATATAAAACATTGATTCTATTAGGGTTCTCGTTTCATTCCACTATCTATCACTCTATTTTTATTATACTCTTCCAAAATAAGTATCGACTATTTATTATTTGACAATAATGTAACAATGTAAGAAACCCTAATGATGACGTATACATATACAGTTATTAATTTACACAATACTTTAGGGATATATTCTTTTCATAAAAAAAACAGCTGCTAGCATTTAGCTAGCAGCTGGATAACTTATAAATAACTTGGAAAATAAATCATCTGTTGTTTCAGTAATTTTATCAATCAGATCACTTTCTTCCGCCTCTTGCTCTTTTAACATCTTAATTGTTTCACGTGCATCTTCAGGATAGTCGGTAATGATACCATCTACGTTTAATTTATAATATCCCTGTAAGCTTTCCATATCATTTACCGTCCATACGTAAATTGGCTTGTTTAACTTCCTTGCTTCTTTTACTAATTTCTTATTTAGCATGTATTCTTCTGCTACATAAAAATCCGCCTTCACATTTTTTAAGTTAGCTCTACTCGCATACAATATATATCCTACTTTTATATCTGGATTTGCACGCTTAAACTCTTTAATAAGCGGATAGTGTAACGTTTGAATGATACATTGTTTCTCAAATTCATTATCTTTAATTGCTTTTAATACTTTGTTTACGAAATCTTTTTCGCCCCCATGAAGCTTCACTTCAATATTGAGTTTGATTTTTCCCTTTGCCAACTTAATGATCTCATCAAGTGTACTTATTTGTCCTGAAAACCCATCTTGACTAAGAGTAAGCTGCCTTAACTCATCCATCGTTAAATCTGACACATGAACATTAGCATTAGCAAGACGTTTTAACTTCAAATCATGTATAACTGCTAATTCACCGTCTTTTGTTTGCAGTACATCAATTTCAGCGTAGTCTGCTTTTGCATCAATAGCACCTTGAATGGCTTCTTTCGTATTTTCTACTCCTTTTGATATATACCCGCGGTGCGCCATAATAATTGGTTCTTTATACGTGTTTGTAATAAAGGTCACAATGAATGCAACAACCATTCCCGCAGTAATAATTCCTACAATATATACGCCAATAAATTTCCAACGATGTTTTTGGAAGAAACATTTATCTGCTTTCGTTTTCGAATAATCTAATCCTTCTTCTAATAAAACATCTTCAACTGGAACCTTTTGTAAATACAATCGCGTAATTGCCATAATATAAAAGGGTGTCACGATAAAGCTAAATAAATACAATGTACTCGTTAAAAACACAGACATTGTTGATTCCGCTAATAATGCAAATGTCCCTGCTGGGTTTGTAAATTCATATATTCCCCACAGACAAAGTAAATAAATTCCCATAAATAAAAGAAAAACAATTCCTACAGATATGAAAAAACCTACTAAAAAGAATAATACTTTAAAAAAGCTTTCTTTTACTAAGTTTGCACTTTTTCGTGCTGCGGTGCGGAACGGCTTTTCCTCTAAAACAATGATAGGTAAAACAAAGATCCAACGAAGATTTAAATAGGCAACTACAGCAAAGAAAGCATAATATCCAACTTGACCCATCGTTGTCTTAAATAGTTCACCTGTAATAAAATTAGGAATTTGAATCTCAGGAATCAATGCAGATTTATACCCCGTACTTAATAGTGGTAATAACACAACTGCGTACAAAACAAATCCTGGTAAGCAATATGTAAAAAGGGAAGGTAAATACGTTACTGTTTTATACAAAATCGGACGTAATCTCACCTTTTGCCTTTTATGAGCAAAGTACGAAATAATAATAAGCACCGCAAATTCCGTAAAGATAAGAAACAATGCTAACAATGATAAAATTACGATTGCCAATATGCCATATGGCGTCTTTAAAAACGCTAATAATTCATCATTCGTCGCATTTGCATAACCACCAAAATACAATAACTTATTAAAAATGATCCCAAATAGCGGGACAAATACAATCGCTGCTAATAATTTATAAGCAAGTTGAAAGGTTAATACATTCCAAAAAGCAAATCTAACTGTTTGAAAGGAATGTCCAATTACTCCTGGTATAGATAGTCTTTTACGGTGTTGCATATATTCCTCCACATTCTAAAACGATATTTGAGATGGATTCCACATTTCCATTTCTAATCCATCTTTTTAATAATAATATATTCCGCTTAACATGAACACTCTTATACATACAATGAAAAAAGTGATGGTTACTCCCCATCACTTTTTTCATCTACTCTATTTTTTCTCTAACCCTTGTCCAAATGCTTTCAAGAAGCTAAAACCGAATGTAATGGCTCTATTGATATCTGGATCTTTTAACACTTTAAAGAAATCCATCACTTTTGTTTTTTTACCACTATTTAATTCATCTGTTGCAAATTGTAATCCAGTGACTAAACTCGATGTAATTTGCTTCGTTACTTCTGGGTCAACTGAGGATAGCGCTTCCCCTGCTCCCATCATATTATTGAGTGCATTTTTAACTGGTTCACGATTTAATTGCTCCACAGCGATTTTTGAAACATCTTCCTTCGCAGCAAGTAAACTAATCGCCGCATCTAATATACCAGCCTTTTGCAACTGTGCTAACAGCTGCATTGTTTCTTCTACTGCTTCACGATTATTAGATAGCTCATTTAGAAGTTCATCTGCTACTTGCTGTTTCTGTTCTTTCTCTGTTACAACTTTCTTTTTAATTAAAGTAATTTCTTTTGCCATTATCTCCGCCCCCTAGTCCACAAGTGATACGTATTGTTTTCTTTGCCACTTTTGCTCGATTTCAACACCATTTTGCGGATTACGCTTTTTATCTCTCGGGTTTGAAGATGGTAACGGACGATTCCCTTTTTCACGTAGTACACGCATCTTTACCATCGTTTGTTTGTACGCTGGTGTACACGTATAAAGATCTGTCGCCGTTCCAGTTAAAATATTGATTGCCTCTTCATTTACCGTTGCATGCATCGGTAAATATAGCTCTTTCCCTGTTACACGATCTGTAACAAGTGCCTGTACTTTAATTTGCCCAAATGGTGATGTTAATTCTACAAGACCACCATCTTTCACATTGCGCTCTAGGGCAAGTTCAGGTGAGATTTCAACGAACACTTCAGATACTTTAGATAAAATACCAGCCGATTTATTCGTCATATTCCCTTCATGGAAATGTTCTAGCATACGTCCATTATTTAAAAGTAAATCATACTCATCTGGCGCTACAACCGGTGGTACCCATTCATCTAATGATAGACGAGCTAGTTTATCCGGGAAGTTAAATCCGTCCACATATAATAGCGGTGTATCGCTACCATCATGGCTACCCCAACATAAACTATTCCATCCTTCTAAACGATCGTATGTTGCCTGAGAATATAAAGGTGCAAGCGATGCAATTTCATCCATGATTTCACTTGGACTTTCATAATTCCAATCCCCGCCAAGGGCACGAGCCACTTTTTGTAAAATCCACCAGTCTGGTTTTGAATCGCCAAGCGGTTTCAATACTTCATATAATCTTTGAATACGTCGCTCTGTATTCGTAAACGTTCCTTCTTTTTCTAAGCTTGGTGCCGCTGGTAAAATAACATCAGCAAAACGAGCTGTTTTTGATAAGAACATATCTTGAACAACGAGGAAGTCTAAATTCGCTAAAATATGTTGCACATGGTTCGCATTGGAATCGACTAAAGCCATTTCTTCACCCATGACATACATACCACGTAGTTTTCCTTCTTCTGCCGCAAGTAACATTGCAATATTATTTAACCCTGGTGCTTTCGGAATAGTTGTGCCGTATGCTTTTTCAAACTTCGCACGAAGCGTATCATCTGATACTGCTTGATAACCTGGAAGCCAGTTTGGTAATGTCGCCATATCACAAGCACCTTGTACGTTATTATGCCCTCGTAATGGATATGCACCTGCACCAGGACGACGATAGTTACCCGTAACAAGCAGTAAATTTGAAATTGCAGCCGACGTTGTACTTCCTCCTGTATTTTGAGTTACACCCATTCCCCAAAGTACACAAGTACCATCTGCTTCATATACCATACGAGCCATTTCTTTCAGATTTTCTTTTGAAATCCCCGTAATTTCTTCTGTGTAATCAAGCGTATACTTTTCTACCATTTTGCTATATTCATCAAAATTCTTTACGTTTTCAGCTATGAACTTTTTATCATGCCAATCTTGATCAATAATATATTTCGTAATACCAGCAAGCCATACGTAATCCGTTCCTTGGCGCGGATGAATAAATAAATCCGCACGCTCTGCCATTTCATGTTTACGAAGGTCTGCTACAATCAGTTTTTGCTCGTGTAATTTATGAGCACGTTTTACTCTCGTAGCAAGTACAGGATGTCCTTCTGTTGGATTCGCACCAACGATAATAACAAGACCTGCTTCAGCTATATCTTTCACTGTTCCAGCATCCCCGCCCATACCGACAGTTTTAAATAAACCGTCTGTCGCTGGAGATTGACAATAACGCGAGCAGTTATCTACATTATTCGTTCCATATATTTGACGAGCTAGTTTTTGCATAAGGTAATTTTCTTCATTCGTTACTTTCGAAGAAGAAATAAATCCAAATGCATCACTGCCGTATTCTGATTTAATGTGCTGCATGTTAGAAGCAACAACCTCAAGAGCCTCTTCCCAAGTAGCTTCAACAAACATATCTCCTTGGCGAATTAATGGCTTCGTAATTCGATCTTCACTATTTACAAAGTCCCATCCAAATTTACCTTTTACACATGTGGAAATGCCATTAACTGGTGCATCTGAAACAGGTTGCACTTTTAATATATGGCGATCTTTCGTCCATACTTCGAATGAACAACCGACACCACAAAATGTACAAACTGTTTTTGTTTTATTCACTTTCGTCTTACGCATCGCAGCCTCTACTTCTGAAACCGCTAAAATACTACTATATCCAGGCTCTACATCCTTTACAAAATCAATCATCGGATCTAACACATCTGGTTTTAATCCTGTCATGAATCCAGCTTCACCTAACATTGATTTTTCCATTAACGCATTACATGGACATACCGTTACACACTGCCCACAACTCACACAAGACGAGTCATTTATGCTTACACCATTGTCCCATATAACACGCGGACGATCTAAGCTCCAGTCTATCGATATAGTTTCATTGACCTGTAAGTTTTGACATACTTCTACACACTGTCCACAAGCAATACATTGATTTGGATCATACCGATAAAACGGATGGGACATATCCACTTCACAAGCACTTACTTTCGGCTCATACGGATATTTCTGTTCTTCAATTCCCATCATATGTACTGTATTATGAACCTTACAATTACCGTTATTGTTATCACATACGGTACAATACAATAAATGATTCTCTAATATTCGATCCATCGCCTCAGTCTGCGCCTCTTTTGCACGCTGTGACTGTCTTTCAATATGCATACCGTTCTCGAGCTTCGTTGAACAAGCACGCATTAACTTCCCATCTACTTCTACAATACATGTATCACAAGTTTGAATTGGATCTACTTCTGGTACATGACAAATTTGAGGATGTTCCAAATTACTCTCATTAAATAATTGTAGTATTGTCTTTTCACCTGATGCTGAAAATTCTTTACCATCTACGGTTACACGGACTGTCTGTTCTGCCATAGTTTCCCCTCTCCTTACAACCAACTGTACAACATATTTATGAATCCGTTTTCATAAATGGATTACTGTACATATTTTTGAAACGCCCTGCCCAAATACTTTTCTTTTGAAGTCGATTCTAGATGTTTATAAGGCATCACTACGAAAGCTTGAAAATTTCACTATTCTACATTTCTATTATATCGTATATATACAATAATAACCAAAATAATCTGATACCTTCCTTCTAACAGATGTTTTTATTTTTTCAATGTTTTATGATAAGTGTGGGAGAGAAATACATATAAAAGGGGAATTTAATATGGGGCCTACGCAAGAGAATTATACAATTGTACGCTATCAGTCTGGTACATTTTCAAAACAACTTGATGAGATTGTTACAGAATCTCCTATTACTATTAAATTGAATGGTGAAGAATATGTAACAGTCGTATGTACACCAAATTATATTGAAGATATGGTAATTGGTTTTTTAATTTCTGAGGGGATTATTTCTTCCTATAAAGATGTTGAAGAACTACGGGTTCAAAAAGATAACGGAATTGTCCATGTAACATCATCAAAAGTAAATCCGCTCTATCAAAATTTATATAATAAACGATACATCACTTCCTGCTGTGGAAAAGGTAGACAAGGTTTTATTTTCGTTAACGATGCAGCAAAAGCAAAAGATTTACATGATATACATGTCAAAATTACTCCTGAAGAATGCTTTTACTTAATGAATACTTTACAACAAGCTTCCACTACCTTTCGCCAAACTGGCGGTGTTCACAATACCGCGCTATGTGATCGAAACAATATCCTCCTATCAAGAATGGATATCGGAAGACATAATGCATTAGATAAAATATATGGTCATTGTTTGCGCAACAATATATCCGTTAAAGGAAAAATCATCGCATTTAGCGGGCGTATTTCATCCGAAATTTTACTCAAAGTTTCAAAAATCGGATGTGAAATTGTTCTATCTAAATCCGCTCCAACAAAACTAGCATTGCAACTCGCTCATGATTTAGGCATTACAGTCGTAGGATTTATTAGAAATGAATCTTGCAATATTTACACACATCCACATCGAATTGATGGTTATCAATCGAATAACTAAAATAACTCCTCGATCGAGGAGTTATTTTAGTTATAAAAATGCAATATATTAAACACTTGAATAGTTAATAAAGTTAATATATAATTTCATTACATATTAAAACAAAATATTGTAGCATATATCTTTTCATTCTTTTACAAATTAAAGGAGACTGCTAACAAAACGCATATACAATCTTATAAAAGTAATGGATTTATTTGAAATCAACCAAGGAGGTTACAACGATGGAAATTCGCTTATTAACGACAGAGGATGCAGAAATATATTTAAAAGTTTGTATGGAAGGTTTAACGAAGAACCCGGAAGCTTTTAGCTCTTCTTATGAAGATGTTCTTAAACATGAGGATCCTGTAGCTGCTATGGCAAAACGATTAAGCAATCCGGATAAGTATACTCTAGGTGCCTTCAAAGATAACGATTTAATTGGTATCGCTACTTTAGAAACAAAACCATTTATTAAACAAGAACATAAAGCAAAAATCGGTTCCGTTTTTGTTTCCCCAAGAGCGCGTGGCCTTGGAGCAGGACGAGCTCTCATTAAAGCAATTATTGAAAATGCCGATAAATTACATGTAGAACAACTTATGCTCGATGTTGTAGTTGGTAACGATGCTGCAAAAAAATTATATGAATCATTAGGTTTCCAAACTTACGGCGTACAAGAGCGTTCATTAAAACATAACGGTCAATATTGGGACGAGGAACATATGGTTCTGTTCTTAAATGATTAATACTTCAATATAAGTTTTCCAAAAGTACCTTTTTATTAAAAAAGGTGCTTTTTTCATTACAACAATGTAATCTTCATGTCACCTTTATCGATCGTACCAAACCTTTCCATTCATTATACTAAAAATATAAAGTGAAACTTTACTTAGTGAGGAAATCCATCCTTAACTGATCATGAAATGAACGTATAGCATTCAATTGATATGTAGAGGAGAATGTGACATGAAACAAAACAAACGAGCTATGCTTTTAATATTTACTACAGCGATTGTAACTTCTGGGTTAGCAATTTTACCTTGGTTTATTATATAGAACTATTCCCCTAATAATGAAAAAAGCTCATTGCTTCGTAAGAAGCAATGAGCTTTTATATATTATAAAATCCCCAAAATTTTATTTACACAACTTATAATAATAACCATAGATACGGCAATGCACATGACAACCGTATTACGATCTTGCTTTTCTTTTTTTGAAATTTCTTCTTTTGGATTCATGTGTATGATCTCCTTTTAAAAAAAGTGTGAGATAGGAAATTTTTCTTATCCGATGCGAGGTGAATACGAAAACCCTCTCTATCTCACATACACAATAGAATGGAATTGTCATTTTATAAATAAAATGACATGACGTTATGTCGCAACATAGGGTATTTTGTGTCGCTACGTTTTCTATTATAAAAAATAGTTGTGCAAAACTAGTGCATTTTTTATGTCAATTACTCTGAGCGAGAAATAACTCTTCCACTCAATCACATAAAAAGAGTTTTTTATTATTTTCATGTAAACTATACAAATAGAATGAACAGTTTGGGGTGCACAAGATTATGGTTAAAATTTTATTAGTAGACGATGAAGAACGTATGTTACGATTATTAGATCTGTTCTTAAGCCCTCGCGGCTATTTTTGTATGAAAGCTACCTCTGGCCTTGAAGCGCTAAAGTTAATAGAACAAAAAGACTTCGATATTATTTTGTTAGATGTAATGATGCCGAATATGGATGGATGGGATACTTGCTATCAAATCCGTCAAATTTCCAACGTTCCAATCATTATGCTAACAGCTCGTAATCAAAACTACGATATGGTTAAGGGCCTTACTATGGGCGCAGATGACTATATTACAAAACCATTTGATGAGCATGTATTAGTTGCACGAATTGAGGCTATATTACGCCGTACAAAGAAAGATGGATTTGTTAGCTTCAATGGTATTGAGTGGGATAAAACAAAACATGCTGTCACAGTGTATGATGAAAAAATCTCACTGACTCCTATCGAATTTTCTTTACTTGGACTATTTTTACAAAATACAAACCGTGCTTATAGCCGAGATGATTTAATCGAAAAAATTTGGGGTTATGAAACAGACATTGAATATAGAACAATCGATTCACATATTCGCAATATCCGCGATAAATTACGCAAAAAAGGATTTCCAGTTGAAAATTACTTAGAAACTGTCTATAAAGTCGGATATAAATGGAAAAGTGAATAATTACTTCGGTCAGTGGACAATAGTATACCACTGACCCTTTATATGAAATAAGGTATGGTGAGAAAATGAGTAAACTTTCACTTAAAATTGGGACATACTTTTTAATACTAGCTTTATGTATTGAAACAATTGCTTTCGTATCTTTTTACAAAAGCATTTCAAACATGCGCATTGAGGAGGAAACACTTGCTCTTTTAGAAAAAGGTAATCGCTATAGTAACATGATTAAAAACCGCGCCAAGTGGAATGCATACTCTAAAGAAAAGAGACTCACAGAAAGCGCTGAACACAGTAAACGGCCTAAACGTGCTGTATACCCCGAGTTTGATATCAACACTGAAGCTGAACACTTAGTCGAATCAGAAGCAATTGCTAACTCTGATATAGCTATCATTATAACTGACAATAATGGCAAAATTATTTCCACTTCAGAACCTGTAACAAAGGTAATGCAAAAACAGCTTACTTGTAAAACAGAACCTATTCCAACAAACGGATTGGTTGTCGAAAAGAACTGGAAAAAATCCAAATTCATCACAACCGTAAGCCAACTTAACACAGCAGAGTTTCAAGGAAAGTTATATATGTTATTAAAAACATCTTTCTTAGAAAATATGTTACTTAAACTCATGAACCAATTTCTTATCATTAGTGTTTTGACAGTTATTTTAACGACTATTTCTGTTTTTGTTTTTTCTCGTGTTATTACAGAACCTCTTATAAAAATGAAGAGGGCAACAGAAAAAATGTCAAAATTAAATACGCCAATTCAATTAGGTATTAAACGGAATGATGAACTTGGAAGCTTAGCAAAAACGATTGAAGATTTATCGAGTGAACTTACCTATATGAAAAAAGAGCGAAGCGAATTTCTCGCTAGTGTTGCCCATGAACTATTAACTCCATTGACCTATATGAAAGGTTATGCGAAGGTAGCAAAGAGAGACTCTTTAACGAAAGAAGAGCGAGAAGAATACTTACAAATCATTGAGGATGAAACAGATAGTGTAACCGATCTCGTCCAAGATTTATTTATGCTTGTACAATTAGAACAACACCAGTTTGTTATAAAAAAACAAAAAGTGATCCTTCAACCATTTTTAGAACGAATGGTTGAAAAAACAAAAACAACATTAACAAATAAACAGATGCAACTCCATGTATATTGCAAAGATGATTTAGAAGTTTGCATAGACGAAAGACGTATGGAACAAGTTATGTTAAATTTATTACACAATGCTTATCAACATTCGCCAGAAAACACAACTATTACGATACGCGTACTCACAGAAACAAATTCTTTTACAATAAGTGTACAAGATGAAGGAGAAGGTATTCCTGAAGAAGATATCCCGCATATTTTTGATCGTTTTTATCGTGTTGATAAATCCAGAACGAGAGCTACTGGGGGAAAAGGTATCGGGCTAGCTGTTGCAAAAGAAATTGTAGAATTGCATAACGGTTCCATTCTATTAACAAGCCAATTAGGAATAGGAACAAATTTTATAATTGAACTACCTTTTGAATAATATGAGTGTGAAAACACCAGTAGTAGTAAACACTACTGGTGTTATTTTGTTCATAAAATCAGCTCATATAAGCTAAGCTTTTGAAATTATTCTTATTTCAATATAAAATAAAGATACATTTGTCAAAGATTTGGAGGGTGATATAATTGGATATCCATGTATTAACAAAAGATGAAGCGGAAATTTACTTAGAACTTCGTGTAGAAGGATTAAAGCAAAACCCTGAAGCTTTCAGCTCTTCTTATGAAGATATTATTAATAAAGAGTGTGCGATTGAATATAAAGCACAAAAATTAGCACAAGATGAAAACTATACGCTAGGTGCATTTAAAGATGGGCAATTAATCGGGGTTGCAACGCTGGAAACGAAACCATATGTAAAACAAGAACATAAAGCTAAAATCGGTTCTGTATATGTGTCTCCAAAAGCACGCGGACTTGGAGCAGGAAAAGCACTTATTAAAGAATGTCTTGAACTTGCTAAATCTTTAGAAGTAGAACAAGTTATGCTTGATGTTGTTGTTGGCAACGATGGCGCAAAAAAACTTTATGAATCATTAGGATTTAAAACATTCGGTGTGCAAGAACGTTCATTAAAATATAACGGACAATATTGGGACGAAGAGCATATGGTCTTATTCTTAGATGAAAATAAATAACAAAAAACATCCTCTCATGTATGAGGATGTTTTTTTTACTTTTTTCTAAACCACGCTATATTTAATAGTTGAATCGCTTTCGTAATTTCTTCTTCTGATAAAATCGCAAACCCAAGTAAAACTACATTTTCAGGTGCAGTATCGTCTTTGTAGTACGTAGAAACAGGATATATTTTAATACTATATTTTGCAGCTTCCTTAATTAGTTCTTCTTCTCGCATTCCATTATGCACTTTTAATAAAATATGTAATCCTGAATCTTCCCCTATCACTTCAACACGATTAGAGAAATACTTCTTTATTTCAAAAACAAGTCGATCCCTCTTTTTCCGGTAGACAACACGCATTTTATGAATATGTTTTTCCCAATACCCTTCATTTAAAAACCTTCTTATCACTTCTTGATCCATTCTTGAAACACTTTGTGTATAAAACAAATATTCCTTTTGATACTTTTTAATTAAATTCTTCGGTAATACTATATAGCTCATCCGTAATGAGGGTAACAAAGCTTTTGATAGCGTCCCCATATAAATAACTTTCCCATCTGTATCTAATCCTTGTAGTGCCGGAATTGGCTTTCCTGAATAACGAAATTCACTATCGTAATCATCTTCAATAATATACCTGCCTTCTTCTTTCTTCGCCCATTGTAAAAGCTGCGTCCTTCTTGTAATAGGCATAATCATTCCAAATGGGAATTGATGAGAAGGCGTTACAAATACAACATTTGCATCGCTATTTTCTAAATCCGCCATACAAATTCCGTCCCTATCTAAAGACAACATTTGAACCTTCTTTTCTCCTTGTTCAAAAACAACCATTTTCCTATGATAACCTGGATTTTCAACAGCATATTTACTTCCCTTCAACAATTGAAAAAGTAATCTCACTAATATTTGTGTTCCCGCCCCTAATACAATTTGACTAGCTGAACAACGCACACCTCTAGATTCATACAAATAGTTCGCAATTTCCTCCCTTAAGCTCAATTCCCCTTGAGGGTGTCCAAGAAAAAGCAACTCATTATTATGTGGCTGCCATACATCATTTATAAGCTTGCGGTACATAGTGAAAGGAAAAGTATTTGTATCAACTCCTGTTTGGGTAAAATCAAATTTATAGTTCTCCCCCCGAAACGGTATTTCTTCTACATCCGCTTCGCTTCCTTCTACATCAATCATTTGTTCAATTTCACATACAAAATAACCTTTTCTCGATATCGACTCAATATAACCTTCTGCAAGTAATTGCTCGTAAGCCGCTTCTACTGTATTCTTACTTACTTGTAAATAGCCCGCCAGCTTTCTCTTTGCAGGTAATTTTGTAAAAGCCGAAATCGTTCCATCTTTAATCTCTTTTTTTATATACTCATACAATTGCACGTACAATGCCTTTTTACTATTCACATTTAAATTAGGCGTTAATTCTAACATAATATCTGACCCCTTAATAAAACTAAAAACTGATACTTTTTGCAGTACCAGAAGTTATATATAATTCCTTTTATCATGTCACACATAAAAAATCAAATACTCGAGAGGAGATGCATGATCATGAACAACAGTAGACGTATTGGACTCATTATGATTATTACAGGAGCTACCTTATGGGGATTATCTGGTCCAATGATTCAGTGGCTATTTCAACATACTAACGTATCATCAATTGATTTTTTAACAATTCGCTTGTTGCTTGCAGGAATATTTATTTTATCTTTCTTACTGATAAAGAAACAAAACATATTTCAAATTTGGAAACACCCTAGACATTCTATACAACTTATTATTTTCTCTATTCTCGGCATGCTTGGTGCGCAATACGCCTTTATCGAAACGGTTCATATTAGTAATGCGGTCACAGCAACATTATTTCAATTTCTTGGTCCTGTCCTTATTACTATTTATGCTGCATTTGAGCAAAGAAAATTCCCTGCTTCTATGCAACTATTCGCAATTATAGCCGCGCTAACAGGGACATACTTTATTATTACAAACGGTTCAATTGCAAATATTGTTTTATCGAAAGAAGCCATTATTTTTGGTCTATTAACGGCAATTGGATTTGCATTTTATACCCTTCATCCAGCTTCTCTTATTAAAGAATGTGGAACAACTATAGTAATTGGCTGGGGGATGTTAATCGGTGGCATCGCCCTGCTTATTTGCAACCGCTCGTTTGGATGGAATCAGCTTTCACAAACCTTTACATCAAAAACTTTTTCTATGCTTATCCTAATCATTATAAGTGGCACTCTTTCTTTCCTTCTTTATATTGGTAGTCTGAAATATTTAGCAGCTACAGAAACAAGCATTTTATCTAGCATTGAACCACTTGTAGCTGCCATCGTTTCAATCGTTTGGCTGAATGAATCCTTTGGAGCCTATCAATTATTAGGTGGCATATGCATCGTTCTTTCGGTTATTTTCTTAACGATGCCTCAAAAAGAGAGAGAACCAACCTTTTCAACTGAGCAAATATAAAAAATGTCAAAAGAGGTCGTACAAAACTTACGACCTCTTTTAACGTTTTAAAGGAATTGTCCTGCTTTCTAGCAAATACAATTACACTAACAATAAAAATTAGGAGTGTGGCACCATGAAAAAAATCGGAACTATGCTACTTTTCTCCTTTCTCATCACTGGATGCGCACAAGCACAGCCTGATTCAGAAGTACCTAAAAAAGAAGCCATCGCAACATCATCCACTCAAGTTAACGCACCTTCATTTTTTCATCTTAGCGTTTTAAAAGATGTGAATTGGGAAGAAGCTCCATCCTTCGTAGATGGAAAAATACCTTTAAAAGGCATTGAAGGAAAAATCGCAATGGCCGATAGCCCTATTATCGCAAATGAACAAAATGAAATAATGTGGTACTTTCTAAATCCTGAAATGCCAACTGGAAAATTATCTATTATTGCGCTAAAACAAGGGTCTGTCACTCCGACACCGGTACTCTTTCAAAAAGAAACTTCCAAACAATCTTGGACTACTTCAAATACAATTGATCCTACCACAAACGAACTCCCACTCACTGTATCGCTACCTTCATCTGGACTATGGTTATTAAATATATATGTGAATGAAAAATATTATGATCAGTTTGTAATCAATGCTGAATAAAGTGACAAAACTAAAACCCTTTCTTACAACAATGTAATTTCTACGTCATATACTTCGATAGTTGAAGTATCTCCCTTCTCTTATACTTAAAGTAAGAAATGACACGAGGAGAGATGAGAGATGAAAAAAATGATAGAAGTGATCGTAGCAGTAACTGAGGTTTTAGTAAATGGTAAACAAGTTGCAATGGAATTAAATAAATAATGAAGAAACATAAATAAATAATTTTACACTTCTTCATTATTTTGATTTCTTATCTCAAAAAAGCAGTGCCTTTTTAGGCACTGCTTTTAGCTATTAATAACTTGGTATTATCGTAATTTGCGCCACACCTGAATCAATGGCTGCTTTCGCTACAGCTTCTGCAACACTTGGAACAACTCTTTTATCTAATGGATTCGGGATCACATAATTTGCATTACGTTCTTCATCCGTAATGATGTTAGCGATCCCATATGCTGCCGCTAATTTCATCTCTTCTGTAATATCAGTCGCGCGCACATCTAGCGCACCGCGGAATATTCCTGGGAACGCCAATACATTATTTACTTGGTTCGCATAATCCGAGCGCCCAGTTCCTACTACAGCTGCTCCAGCCTCTAATGCATCCTCAGGGAAGATTTCTGGAATTGGATTCGCCATTGCAAACACAATTGCTTTCTCATTCATCGTCTGTACAAGTTCTTTCGTTAATACGTTAGGGGCCGATACACCAATAAAGATATCAGCCTGATGAATCGCTTCTTTTAACGTTCCACGCACATGTTCTCGATTTGTCTTTTTTGAAACTTCAATTTGCGCTTCGTTCATCCATGCTTCACCTTCACAAACAATACCTTCTAAGCTAACTAACGTAATGTGCTTTGCACCAGCCTTTAATAATAATTTTCCAATTGCAATTCCTGCCGAACCCGCACCGTTAATAACAATTTTCACATGATCCATTTGTTTGCTAACAACTTTTAATGCATTAATAACAGCTGCTAAGACGACAATAGCTGTTCCATGTTGATCATCATGGAATACAGGAATATTCGTTTCTGCTTTTAATCGCTTTTCAATTTCAAAACAACGTGGTGCCGCAATGTCTTCTAAGTTAATTCCTGCAAACGTAGGCTCTAAATTTTTCACAAGGGTAACGATTTCATCCACATCAGTCGTACCTAAACATAACGGAAAAGCATCTACATTCGCAAATTTCTTAAATAAAATACTCTTCCCTTCCATAACAGGCATAGCTGCTTTCGGTCCAATGTTCCCTAGACCAAGTACCGCTGTTCCATCTGAGACAACTGCCACCATATTACCACGTGCTGTATAGTCATACACTGTTTCTTCATCTGCCGCAATTGCTTTGCAAGACTCCGCTACACCTGGTGTATATGTCAGGCTTAAATCATCCGCTGAATTTACTTCTACTTTACTTGTAATCTCAATTTTCCCTACTAATTCTTTATGCAATAACAATGATCTTTCATTAATTTGATTTTCTAACATACTTATAATCTCCCCTTAATTTGACAAGCTAGCTATATGAATATAGCTAGCTTGTTTGATCATGAAAACATTTTTAATAAAATTGTCGCTGTTACAACCATTGCTGCCCCGCCTAAACGTGTTGAAATTTGCGCAAACGGCATTAATTCCATACGATTTGAAGCTGATAAAATAGCAACATCTCCAGTTCCGCCTAAACCGCTATGACATCCAGTTACAATCGCTGATTCAACTGGATACATTTTCATCACTTTCCCTACAAGAAAACCTGACGCTACCATTGTAAGAACAACCGATGCGCACACAACAACATACCCTACTGAAAGAACTGCTGCTACGTCTTTTAGCGGAATATATAGCAATCCTAGTCCAACCATTAACGGCCAAGTTAAATTCTTCGAAATAAATTTATATAGATGGAATGCTCCTTGCTCCATTTTTGCTGGCATTAATTTAAAGTATTTCACAAGTGCTGCTGAGAAAATCATAATGATTGCCCCAGGAATACCGATGAATTTGGAAGCAAATCCTCCGAAGATGAAGAACGTACACGCAATTAATAAACCTGCTCCCATCAATGAAAAGTCAATTGGCTTCTCTGTATTTTGTTCTTTTAATAACTCTGCTTGATTGTCTGTTTTTACTAATACACCGTTACCACTAAGCTCCGGTTTCTTCTCACCTAAACGCTTCATATACCCTGCACTCACGATTGCGAACATATTTCCAATAATAGCTGCTGGAATAAGCTGTGATACAAACGTTGCTGATGACTCATTTAAAATATCACTATAAGCTAGCGACAATGGTAAAATCCCTTCCCCTATACCACCACTCACAATTGGTACGATGATAAAGAAGAATGTTTGCTTCATTTCAAATCCAAATAGTGAACCGACGAATAATCCTACTGCTATAGAAGCTAACGTCCCCACTACTAAAGGAATAAACATACGAACGAAACCTTGTACTAACACTTTACGGTTCATTCCTAAAATACTTCCGACTACTAAACAAGAAATATACAAATATAAAAAGTTCGATTTTTTCATTAACATAGTCGCAGCTTCCATTGAAGCTGGATTCATCCAGTTAAAAAATACAAGTAATGATGGAATAAATAACGAAAGTATTGCCGGACCGCCGATATTTTTTAAAATTGGAATTCTCATCCCAATGTCTCCTAAGAAAATACCCATGATCATAATAACCGCAAATCCACCAATCATATCTGCTGGCAATTTATTATATACAGATGCCCCATAAATAATAGCAGCCAATACTACATATAACGGTAAAGGTATAACACCGATTTTTACATTCATAATTTTAGAAGCGAAAGATTCTCTTTGTACTTCATTTCCTTCAGAAAATGATACCGCTTCCACATTCTTTTGAATTCCCATATGGCACCCCCTTGTTTTCTTAATAACAATATTAAAACGCTTTCAATAGTAAAAATAGTTTTTGTAAGTTTTGTAATTGATTTTGTAATTAAAAAAAGTATAAGCGACTTATAATAAGTCGCTTATACGTAAAACTCTATTTTTTTTTGATCAACACATCTTAGTTTACTTACAGGTCTTCCCACATGTTGGTACATCATTTCGTTTTCTAACACTCCAATGTCAGTCAAAAACATTACATATTTTCGAATTGAAACTCTTGAAATCCCAACTAATTGTGCCATTTCATCTGTTGTAAACGCTCGTCCATTCAGCGACTCGATTTTCTGCCAAATTAATTGCAACGTTTGCTTCGTTAATCCTTTCGGAAGCTCTTTAGTGACAGTAGGCTCTCTTTTTTCTTTTTGCAAAATTAACGAATCTAATTCCGATTGACTAATTTTTTGTTGTTCTTTCATAAAAATAAGTTTTTCTCGATATATAGTTAATGCCTCTTTAAATCGTTCAAATGTAAATGGTTTAATTAAATAATCTACTACGCCATATTGTAATGCTTTTTTAATACTCCCCATATCATGTACAGCTGAAATCATCATAATATCGATTTCTTTTTCTTGATTCCGGATATACATTAAAAGCTCAAATCCAGTCTCTTCAGGCATAAAAATATCAAGTAATACTAAATCTACTCGTGACTCCTCTAATACTTCTATCGCCGATTTTACGGAGTTAACTGCTTGAACAAGTTCAAACCCTCCTACTTGCTCTAAATAATGCGTATTTAACATTGCTACCATCGGGTCATCTTCTACAATTAAAACTTTAATCATATTTGCCTCTCATCCCTACCTTTAGGTATTTCAATTGTTATCGTTGTTCCCTTTCCTACTAATGAATACACATGAATTTCCCCATTTATTCGCTGTATACTTTCTGTTACAAGATACAAACCATAACCACGGTTATCCCCCTTTGTGGAATAACCTTTCGTAAATAATGCCCCTATTTCTTCCTCTTGTATACCTTTTCCGGTATCTTGTACTGTAATAATTAGTGTATCCCCATATTGTATCTCAACTTCAACTTGCTTCTTTTCACAATTCGTCACTGCCTCTAATGCATTATCAATTAAATTTCCGACAATCGTAATCAGTTCATGAGTAATACTTTCATCCTCTATTTCTGGCATGTAAGAATCTTCACTTATAATTAATGTTATATTTTTCTCTCTAGCATAGCTAAGTTTCCCGAGTAAAAAACCAGCAAATACTGGACTTTTTATTCTTTTCATAATCCCACCAATTTCATATTGATGCTCTGATACCATACCGCTTATATATTTCTGTAATTCTTCATACTGCTTCATGTGTGTAAGCCCTAATACGACATGCATTTTATTCATAAATTCATGCGATTGTGCCCGTAATGCTTCCGCATATAACCTAATACCAGTTAATTCTTCTGCTAATTTTCTAATCTCTGTTTTATCACGAAATGTTGCAATCGCGCCAACTATTTCTCCTTTTACATATAAAGGAACACGATTCGTCACAATCGTAATTCCATAAATATTTTGTTCTTCGTTTAATTGTACCTGTCCCGTTTTTAATACTTCTTTTATACGTGAATTAGGCATATATAACTCAACATCTTTACCGATAAAATCTTCTTCCAATCCACTTTTCTTAAACAATCGTTTTGCCTCATTATTTATTAAAGTTACATTGGCCTCTTTATCTACAGCAATAATACCTTCTTTGACAGATTGTAGCATCGTATTTCTTTCTTCAAGAATTTTCGCTATCCTGTGAGGTTCAAGACCGAATAAACTTTTCTTTATATGTCTAGCTAGCAATATTGCTCCTATAATTCCGACTAGTACTCCAACTCCCACTCCAATATAAATGATATGTCTACTTTCCTTGACTCTCTCTTTTACATTATCTGCTGAAATACCAACGGCCACCGCTCCAAGTTGTTCACCTGTTTCAGAAAATACAGGTACAAACACTCGCATTGAAATACCTAAAGTTCCTTCTGCCAGCGATACATGTTCCTTTCCTTTCAATGCAGGTCCTTCATCTCCCCCAATAAAATGATGACCTATTTTTTGAGGATTTGGATGTGACTTTCTTATTCCATTCATGTCCATAACTACAATAAATTGAACACCTGTGTTTTTTAATATTCTATTTGTATACGTTTGGATTGCAGAAATATCTGCTTTCCCAATTAAACCATCGATTACAATCGACTCATTCGCCACAATGTGTGCAATTGTTTTTGCTTTCTCTGCTTGGCTATCCTCCGTTGTCTGTTCTACATTATGACTAATTAATATATCTGTCACAAGTAAAGAAAAGATTACAACTGTACAAACTAACAATGTAATCGTTTTCCATAAATTCCATAGTCTTTTTCTTTTTTTCATCCCGTTAATGACTCCCCTAATTGCTGAATAGAAAAATAAGTAAGGTGATATTATTTTCACCTTACTTATCTGCTGTTATTATACTTTAAATTTACTAGTCATTGCTTGTAGTTCTTCGGCCATCTCAGCTAAGTTTTGCGAAGCTGAACTAATTTCTTCCATTGAATTCACTTGTTCTTCTGTTGAAGCAGCAACACTTTGCATACTAGCTGTATTTTCTTCTGCAGCTGCTGCAATTTCATCAATAGCATTTGTCACTTCATTTGCATCTCCAGAAATTCTCTTCGTTGTTTCTACCATTTGATTAACTTGAGAAACAATGTGTGTAGTAGAACTTAAAATTTCCGTAAAACTTACTTTCGTTTTTGTTACGATATCAAGGCCTTGTTGAACTTCCCCATTCACATTATCCATCGCCTTAACAGTATGTTCAATATCAGCCTTAATTTCTGCAATTAAATTTGCAATCTCTCCAGATGATTCTCCTGATTGCTCCGCTAATTTTCTAACTTCATCTGCTACAATAGCAAATCCTCTGCCCTGTTCACCTGCTCTTGCTGCTTCAATAGCCGCATTTAAAGCTAATAAGTTCGTTTGAGTAGCGATGTTTTGAATTGCTTCAGAAATAGCCCCTACCTGCTTTGATTTCTCATCAAGAAGTTTAATAATAGCATCTGATTCGGATACCGATCTAGAAATAGACTGCATTTGTTTTGCTGTTTGTTCAACCAATTCTTCCCCTTCTTCAGCTCTTTCTCTCGCATGTAATGAGGAGATAGAAATTGATTCTGCGCTTCCAGTTACATCTTGAATTGCTGTATTTACTTGTTGTAATGTAGCCGCACCTTCTTCAACACCTTGACTTTGTGATTCAGCCCCACCTGATACTTGTTCCATTGCAATTGTAATTTGATCTGTCGCATCATTTGCTTGTTGTACGCTCGCTGTTAACTCTTCAGCCGATGCAGCGACATGTTCTGCTGAAAAACTAATTTGAGTAATCACATCTTGTAAAGAGGCAGACATTTCATTAAAGGAATTCCCTAATTTCCCTATGTCATCCTTGGAATGGATTGTAATTTTCTCGGTTAAATCTCCCTTACTAATTTTATGTGCCGAGTCAGCTATTTTTCTTAATGGTCTTGTAATAGACTTTGTAATGAAATAAATTAATACACTACCAAATACAATAGCGATAGCAATAACAATAAAAGTCTTATAAAACACTGGATTCGCAGCTTCGGTAATTTCTTCATCAAACATAACTCCAACTACTTTCCAGCCCGTTTTCTCATTTGTTGCAAAGATTAAATTCTTTTTATCATCTTGTTCTGTATAAGAAACATTCCCTTGTTTTTCTTCATAAATTGGTTTAATCCAAGGATCGGTAACTTTTGCACCTGGTTTTCTAGATGGATGACTAACAATTTGCTTATTTTGATCTAAAATAACTGCATAACCTTTTTCCCCTATGTTAATCATTTTGGAGATTTTTAAAATGTTATCTAAATTTAAGTTAATTCCTATAACACCTTTACCATCTTTTACTTCTTTAGCAATTGTCACTACCATATTTTTTGTAGATGCTGATTGATATGGTGCAGTAACAATTACTTTCCCTTTATTTTCATGTGCTTCTTTATACCAAGATCTATCTGTTGGATTATACCCATCATCCATTTCGATAAATGGTTCTCTTATAAACTTTCCTGTCTGCGTTCCAATATAAATACCTTCTACTTCTGGATGAAGTTTTATATATTGCGCTAACTTCGTTCTTACTATTTCTTCTTGTCCGTTTGGATATGTATCCTCTGTTAAGATGTCTGCAAAGTATGCTGCATCAACAAATTTCTCTTCTATATTTTGAGAAATAACAGTATTTAAAATCGAAATATTTTCCTTTGCTTTACCTGTAATTTGTTGTTCAAAATTTGTTTTGGCAGTTTGATATGAAACACCACCGATAATAAGTCCTGGTATAGTTAAAATAAGAAAAAATGAAATGATTAATTTTTTCTTGATACTCATACATTTAACCCAGTTAAATATTTTTTGCATAATAAGCCTCCTTTATGTAATGTGGATACTTGTGTAATTTTATACAAGTGACATATATAAAACAATATATAATGATAACATGTAATATTTTTGTCAATTATGCATTTTTACATATTCACTACTTCTAAAGATTTAAGCATAAAAAATAAGAGAACTTCAGCTTATTATATATGCTGAAGTTCTCTTATTTCGTAACAAAAAGCACCCACAAAAACTCCTCTTACAATTCCTTACTAATTGCTTTTCACATAACTAATCGCCTGACTCCCCATTTGCATCCATGCCTTTTCAAAACTCTCTCTCGGTACTTTCACATCTAAACTTTCACTTAGAGGATCTCGAATATATACAAATTCCTTATCATATCCAATAAGCACTACACAATGTTCATTATACGTAATAGAAACATCTCCACTATTTGTTTCCCATGTAGTAAATTCATCTTCATCTAATGGCGCAAATGTTGCATTTGTAATCATGACTACCGGTTGTCCTGATTTTACACTCTTATAAAGTTCTTCTATACTCTTCCCTGTTAAGTCCACAGCTTTGTTAGGTAAATACTTTTTCGCTAATTGAAAAAGTGGTCCATGATATACACCATATCCAGATTCAGAAAAGGTATAAATATTTCCTACAAATCCTTCATTCGGGTTCCCACGTACACCATCGTTCATAAAATCGACTTTCTTTATTTCGTTTGCTAATTTCATCTTATCCACTGTAATACCTGCGTATTGTAACATCATCGCTAAGCTCGTCACTTCACAGCCTCTATCTAACTCTGGTAATTGCTGAATTAAAGGTACATTTGATAAGATAATCTTTTCATCATTATTACTAAATTCCGTTTCTTTTCCACTTTGTATATTGAAGAATGTTAACTTCTCCATATACTTTGTAACTCCATTTGTATATACATTCCATACTGCTATACCGAGTACAGCCATACATATATACCACTTCCATTTCCGTATTACTCTCACGCCCTTTTTAGTTCGTTAAATAAGAATAAAACGCGTCAGCATCCGTTCGAATCACCGGTACAAAATTTAGCTCTTTTCCTTTTTCAGGCTGATCTATTTTTATTTTTTCTGCTAATTCTTGAACATTCATATTCGTTTTATCCATATTAAGCTCATCTGCCATTTGTAGCACTTTCTGTTCATTAATTTCACTTAATACTTGATATATATCTTTACCATATAAATCAATATGATATTTTTTTGCTTCTTCCTGCACTTTTTGTTCGTACACTTCTTGCGCTAACTCTTCTATCTCTTTTCCTTTTTGTGAAATACCTAACTTCCCTGCTTCTTCTCTTACTTTCGTTCCATAGATTTCTTCCACAATGTCCTCTATTTCTTTTCCTTTTGTCGAAATACCTAATTTATCCGCTTCATCGCTAATTTTAATCGTATTAATTTGAATAATCAAATTCACAATTGATGTATTTTCTATTGATATGCCTAACTTTAACGCTTCTTGCTTCACTTTTGTTTCATAGATTTCTTCTGAAAGAGTTCCAACATCTTTTCCTTCAATCGAAATTCCTAACTGTTCTGCTTCCCTTCCTACTTCCGTCTCATGGATTTCTTTTTCTAGCGTAATTTGTTCTTTCCCTGCCGTTTCAATCCCTAAATTCTCCGCCTTCTCTTCTGTATGCACCGCATGTATCTTTCCGTTATTTAATTGTTCTTTACTGCGCTGCTTGTAATCTGTCTTTCCTTTTGATGTTTCAGAAGGAGAGGCACCCCCTAATATACTTAAACTCATTACCCCAATAGTGAATACCGTCATCATTTTCTTTTTCAAAATTAATTCCTCCCTCTTACACTTTCTTTCCCATCATTCCCTATACATAATCGAAATAACATTATGATCGATATAATCTGTTCAAATACCTTTTTATAATCACTTCTTTATAGGGCGAACTTTCTATATATAATACATGTTACAAATAGTTTCTTAACTTTCCCTTAAAAAAAGACGACCTTGTAAAAACAAGATCGTCTTCTCACTTATATTCTTTGATTTTTAGGGAAAATCACTTCAAAACAAGTACCCTCTCCCCATTTGCTCTCTACTGATATTTTCCCGTAATGCTTTTCTACAATCCAATTCGCGATTGAAAGGCCTAATCCCGCTCCTTCTGACGTACTTCTCGCTTTATCTCCTTGATAAAAACGATTAAATAATTTTGGGATGTCCTCATCTTTCACTCCTATCCCGTCATCTTTCACTCGTATACGAATCGAGCTATTCGTTTGCGTACAATCGATTTGTATATGCCCACCTTCATTCGTGTACTTCATCGCATTATCTAACAATATGACCATCATTTGATGAATTCTCTCTCTATCACCCATAAATGATACGTCATGCTCCCCTTTCAATATCATCTCTTTTTCTTGATAGGAAGCAATTTCCTTATATGGATCTACTATCTCTTCTAACAATTTATCCATTTCAAATGTTTTCTTATCCATCTCAATTTGATTAGAATCAGAACGTGCTAACAATAATAAGTTACTAACGAGTTTCGATAACCGCCTACATTCTTTTGAAATTGTAGAGATATCCATTGCTTTTTCTTCTATCGTAGCGGATGGGGATTGGAATAACACATCCGTTTTTGATTGAATGACTGCAAGTGGTGTTCTTAATTCATGTGATGCATCAGAAACGAATTGCTGCTGTTTCTCCCATGAATTTTGAATGGGTACGAGTGCTCTACCAGCTAAGAAAAAGCCGATACCTATTGCACATAAACTTCCTATGCTACATCCAATTACAAGAATTAAAAGCAACGTACGCAGTACTTCTTTCTCAGTGGTAGTTTCACATAATATTTGAAGTGTAATGCTCTCTCCTAGCCTAGTAGCTCCCTGAACTGCACTGACTCTATAACTTTTCCCTTTTATCTCTATATCATAAAAATCCTCAACTTTTTTTGGAATTAACTTTATTTTGTTTTCTTCAAAAAAACTACGATTGCGTGCTCTAGGATCAATTACTCGCAATTGATTACTTTCATCCCATATTAAGTAAAAAGCTCTTGAATCCCCTATACGTAACTCTTTATTCAAATCAAATCGTGGTGGCCCTGCTGGCTTTTCTCTCGTTATCTTTATAATAAGGTCCTTTATTGAGCTATCTACTCCCTTATAAATTTCATTAGATGTATATGAATACACTAAACTTCCTAACACCCCAATTAATATAATAAATACTAACGAATTTATTATAGTCAATCGAATACGCGTCTTCTGAAACATACTTCCCTTTTTCATTGTTCTTTTAATATATATCCAATACCTCGAACGGTTTGAATATCTTTCTGATAACCGAATGGCTCTAATTTTTTACGTAAATGATGTACATATACTTCTACAATCGCTACTGTCGTATCTGAATCAAATCCCCAGACGCGATCAAAAATTTGTTCACGCATTAAAATCTTTCCGCTATTTTGAACAAGGTACTCTAGAAGCTCATATTGTTTTAGTGTTAACTTCATACCTTGTCCATCTACTTGAACATCTTTATCTTTTCCGAACAGTTCAATCCCTTTATAGCGAATGGTCTGCTTTGTTGTTAGACTACCACTTCGTCGTAACAAAGCACGAATTCTTGCTTTTAATTCTGGAGCCTGAAACGGCTTAACGATATAGTCATCTCCACCAAAGTCCAATCCCTTCACCCGATCTTCTAAAGAATCTCTCGCTGTTAAAAACAGGACTGGTGTTTCAATCTTTTCATCACGTATTTTTTGAATCACTTCAAATCCATCCATCTCTGGCATCATCACATCAAGCAAAATTGCATCATATATATTTTGTAACGCTAGAAATAATCCCTCTTCTCCATTCAATGCTGTATCTACTTCAAATTCATCACGCAAAATTTGTACGATAGACTCTAATAAAGAAGCATTATCTTCTACTACGAGTAAGCGCATATTCTCACCTTCCATTATATCGTTCGATTCTATTTATAATCACATTCCTGCTTTTCCTAACAAAAGAATATAATCATATTTTGTAACTTCATTTTTAATTCGTTCTTTCTACACTTTTTCTTGATACAGAATTTTAAAGATTAATTATAAAGACTCTTTCTTAAATTTAGCTTAATAAAAAATTGAAAGAAATAAGATTTCCCTTATCTCTTTCAATTTTTTACTACATATACCTTTTTACTTGGCAATTCCAAACAATTTAGCTGACCACCATACACAGCCCCGCCATCAATTCCAATAATTCGATTACTACCAAAATACACGCCGCAATTCTCACTACCATGAAGCGTTTTTGTTTCCGTATGACCAAATACAACAACCTTTTCACCGCTATATCCATTATGAAACTCATTACGGATCCACATTAACGTATATGGTTCACATTCAGAAACTCGTTTCAATGGCTCAACACCAGCATGTACAAATATATACTTTTCTGTTTCAATGTAATGATCTAATTCTTGAATAAACTTTACATGTTCTTCTAAAACATGCGATTGTAAAATCGGTTTTTGGAATTCTTCCTCATTAACTACAATATCTTCTTCTACAAATCCATAGCTGTATAAAGTCTTATCTCCACCATTCCTTTTTACCCAATGGTTCCATGAACGTTCCTCATCAGTCGTTAACGCCTTAATCATCATATCTTCATGATTTCCCTTTAGAACGAGGGCTCCTTCTTCTTTTAACTCTTTTACCTTTTCAATTACGGCACACGAATTTGGACCACGATCTACATAATCCCCTAATAAAATTAATTGATCCTGTTTTGCATCATATTGTGCTTCTTCCAATAACTGTTCGAACTTTTCTATCTCTCCATGAATATCACTAATAACAAGAATTCTTTTCATATTATCCCCTTCTCTCTAAACCACTCTCTTTCTAATTATAGTTCAAAACGGCAGAAATTTCTGAACTCATATTCAAAATCACTTTTATTACAAACAAAGCGATTATCCTTACAACAATGTAAGTCTCTTGTCATTCAATTCGATAGTTGCAATTGCTATATTTTCTTATACTAAAAGTAAGAAATGAAACAAAAAACAAGGAGAGATGAGAAATGAAAAAAGTGATGGAAGTTATGGTAGCAGTAGCAGCGGTTTTCGTAAATGGCAAACAAGTTGCAATGGAGTTAAACAAATAATGAAAAGGGAAAGATTCATTCTAGACCCTTTACTCATATAAAAGAGATAAGACTTCTTCATTTTTTGATCCCTTATCTCCTTGTAAAAAACCGTATCCTTTTTCAGGATACGGTTTTCTTTACAAACAAAAATCCCATTCAAATACACATTACTGAATCCATCATACTCAATGACTTCTTCATCCTGTCTATCTAAATGGGATTATTTCATACTTGTTATTCTACCGGTTGTGGTTGTGGCTGTACTACTTCATTCGCTCCAGCTACCCTCAACATATTTGCAATATCTTTAAAACCTCTTTTTTCAGCATATTGCAGTGGCGTAATATTTTCCTTATTGGCCATATTTACATCTGCCCCGTGGTCAATAAGCATTTGAATTACTTTCTTATGGTTTTCACTACCATTTCCTAATACGATTGCTTCTACTAAAGCTGTTCCACCACGAGCATTTTTATAATTCACATCAATATCTGTATGCTCTAATAATTCTTTTACGACCTCTACATGGCCACGCTCAGATGCAGAAATAAGTGCTGTTCCACCTGACTTAGTCGTTTCTTTCGTATTAACTCCTGCATTAATTAATACTTTTACAATATCCGTATATCCTTCTCTACTTGCATAAAGAAGTGGATTGCTGTGTTTCTCATCTTTAATTTCAATATTAGCACCTGCACCAATTAATGCTTTCACTGTCTCTACATGATTTTGGTACGTTGCTGCAAGGACGGGTGTTTCTCCGTTGTCACCTTCTACATTTATATTCGCTCCATCTTGGATCAACTTCATAGCTGTTTCTGTGTCTCCCAGAGTTGCAGAAAGTAGCAACTGTTTGTCCATTAAATTTATACTTTTTTCTTCTTTAGATTCTTCCTGTTCTTTATGCTTTTCTTTTTTCTTTTCGTTTTTCACATGAACCGGTTTCGATTCTGGCTCTTCTTGCTTATCGCAAGCCACTACCGTCATTAAAAGTCCTAATAAAATACATAATAAAATTTTTTGTTTTCTCACAACTACAGCTCCTATGAAAGATAATGTTTTCTTAACCATTCCTCCATCACATACAATAACTCTTCTTGAGTACATTTATCCATAAGCTCTTTATATTCCTTCTTTAATTGGATTATCTTAAACTTATACTATGTTTCTCAACCTATTGGCATGATACGCCTGATGGCCTCATCATTAACATTATGAAGCAATTAGTTTAGCACGTTTTTACCGCATTTGTATACATTTCTAAAAAGTACATAAAGTGAAACTTTAATCAGTGGGAGGGTTCACCCCACTGATTATTAGTTGAACCAATCGGGTATTTACGGGCTGTTGATCTCCCACCTAACTTCTTTGCTCCTGCCTAATTTTGAGGTGGGAGTTTTACTGCCCGTTAATACGGGGTAAATGATTGCTTTAGGTCACTATATTCCATTGTAACCGTTCTTCTAAAAATTTTACACCTTTTCTATATTTACACCTGAATAATACTAGAAAACGACAACTGTGCAGTTGTCGTTTTCTAGTATTAATGATGCCCACCGTTATTTCCCTTTTTTCTCTACTTAAACCTGAATAATACTAGAAAACGACAAGTTGTCGTTTTCTAGTATTAATGATGCCCACCGTTATTTCCCTTTTTCGGCTTCCCCATCATTTCTTTATTCATTTCCCATTTATGCTCTGCTAGCTCTTTATACGAAAGAACTTTCCCCTTATAGTTAGATACAAAGCTCTCAGCATCTTTTTTGTTTTTAAATGAAATGACATTATAAGCCATTGGTGTTGTAATTGTTTTATCATATACGTAAGTAGCGCCTTCTAACGAAACCCACTCTTTCGAATCATAATCTCGAACAAACTTTTCTTTCGTCTTTTCACCTGGATTAATCTCCATCCATTTATACATACAACCAATATCATCAAACTTTAATGCTTTTCCATTTTCTAAAATGACTTCTGTTGCAAATTGATTATCCATTACCCCAATTTGGCAAATATCACATTTATCATGTTTCTCATCAATTACCACAGCCTCTGCTTGTTTCTTACCACATCCTACTATTGTAAAGACAAAGAATAAGCATATAGCAAGCATCACATACTTTGTTCTCATTTTATTTCCTCCCTAATCGCATATTCCACAAAGAGAATATCAAAAACTTGTGTGAGATTTGTGAAAAAACAATGTTCTTTTTGTAATATATGGAACAAAAAAGATGTGTAGTCATTTCTACACATCTCTCATCATTCACAACCTGTAATTAATAAATCGTCTTCTAACTTAACTAATAATATATCTGTATTAATTTGCTGCCCGACAACTACATTTACTAATCTTATATTTCCACTAATACCGACCGCAACTTTTTCAAGCTCACCGTTATTTTTTCGGATTATCATTAAATTTTCCCACTCATATACGTAAGAAGATTCATTAACAAAAATCTCTTCTACTTTTCCTTCATAAGAACTATAAATCTCTTCCATTCTTGTTTTCATATAAAATCTACTCCCTATTTCACACTTCAATATTTTCATCTTATTCTACCATTCTTACGGAGAGCTGCTTACCTTTTTAAAAATTCAAATTAACTACCGTGAACAAAATGAACAAAATAAAAATTATGCTTCTAATGATGTTATTTTTCAAATTATTTACCATTTGAATAGATGCTTTTATGATAAACAAAAAAACTTTTTTCTGAATTTTTATTCTATTTTGAAAGCGTAAACATTTTTGGGATGGGGGAGATTACATGTTAGCACTACTTGGATTTGCGATGGTATTTGTCTTTATGTTTTTAATTATGACGAAACGTATGTCAGCACTAGTAGCATTAATATTAATTCCAATTACTTTCGCATTAATTGGTGGTTTTTATGCAAATATGGGACCTATGATGTTAGAAGGAATTCAAAAACTAGCACCTACTGGTATTATGCTTATGTTTGCTATTTTATATTTTGGAATTATGATTGATAGCGGTTTATTCGATCCTGTCATTAGTAGGATTTTGAAATTTGTAAAAGGAGATCCTTTAAAAATCGTTGTTGGTACAGCGATTCTTACTATTATTGTTTCGTTAGATGGGGATGGAACAACGACGTATATGATTACTGTTTCCGCAATGTATCCACTATATAAACGCCTTGGAATGAACCCACTTATATTAGCTGGGGTTGTTATGTTAGGAGCTGGTGTAACAAATCTTACGCCTTGGGGTGGACCGACAGCTCGGGTTATGAGTGCACTTGGACTAGACGCATCAGAGCTCTTCACACCACTTATACCAGGAATGATCGCTGGTGCACTTTGGGTAGTTTTCGTTGCTTACTATCTTGGAAAAAAAGAAAGAAAGCGTTTAGGTATTATGGATGTACAATATTTAAAACAAATGCAAACGATGGATGAGCAAGCTGCCGCAGTAGAAACTGCTGTTCATAAACGTCCTAAACTTCTATGGATTAACTTTTTATTAACTGTTACCTTACTTGTCTGTCTCATACTAGAAGTTATGCCGTTACCTGTTTTATTTACAATCGCTTTCGCTATTGCTGTTATGCTTAACTATCCGAACTTAGAACAACAGAAAGAGCGTATTGCTTCTCACGCAGGAAACGTATTAGCGGTTGTTTCTCTCGTATTTGCCGCTGGGATTTTCACTGGGATTTTATCAGGAACAAAAATGGTAGATGCAATGGCTAAAAGTGTAGTAGCCCTTATACCAGATTTCCTTGGGCCACAATTACCAATTATTACAGCACTCCTCAGTATGCCGTTCACATTCTTCATGTCCAATGATGCATTTTACTTCGGTGTACTACCTATTTTAACAAAAGCTGCTGCTACTTATGGAATTAGTGCGGCTGAAATGGGACGTGCTTCCTTACTCGGGCAACCTGTTCACTTATTAAGTCCTCTTGTCGCATCCACTTATTTATTAGTCGGCATGGCCAAAGTTGATTTTGGTGAACATCAACGCTTCACTTTATTGTGGGCAGTTGGAACGACAATGGTAATGTTGATTACTGGAATTGTAATTGGGATTATTCCAATATAAGATAAAAAAACAGTAGAGGACATATATCCTCTACTGTTTTTTTATGAAGAAACGAGAAAATACCTTCTTTCTGGTCTCCCCACACTTCCATATGTAAGCTCCGCATGAACTTTCTTTCCTGATATTAAATATTCTAAATAGCGCCTCGCTGTTGACCGGCTTACTCCTACCATTGTACTTAACATTTCTGCTGTAATTCCTTCTTCATTCACGGTTAACATATGCTTTTTTATTTTTGCTAAAGTTAAAGGATCTATCCCTTTCGGCGCATATTCTATTTCATTTCCCTTTACACCTCTTTGGGACCATAGATGTTCTATTTGTTCTATAGATAATTGATTATTTTTCTTTAACTGCACAATCTTTTTTTGGTAACTTTCCAAACTTGCCTTAAATCGATCAAACATAAGTGGTTTTACGATATAATCTGTTACTCCGCCTCGTAAAGCATGTCTGACTACATCTGTTTCCGATGCAGCTGTAATCATAATAATATCTGTATCATGTAAATTATTCCTAATATATGTGACAAGTTCCGTTCCTTGCATATCAGGTAAGTACACGTCTAATAAAACGAGCTGTGGCTTCACAAAATCTAGCCATTCTTTCGCTTGTTCTCCATTCGTTGCTGTTCCAATTACTTTAAATCCCTCAATCTTTTCGGTAAAACGACGATGAATGTCCGCAATTCGAATATCATCTTCTACAATCAATACTTCAATCTCCTCACCCATTACAATTCGCCTCTCTTTTTTGGTAATGCAATAATAAATAATGCACCACCTAAATCCCCTTTTTCGATTGCGATACTTCCATTTAAATCTTCTACTAACTCTTTCACTTTTGCTAATCCATATCCTCTCTTCCCGCCTTCTTTCGTCGAGAAGCCTTTGTAGAATATGCTAGTAATGACTTCATCATGAATCCCTTGGCCCGAATCTTCCACTTCAATTACGATTTCTTCTCCGATATCAGTTACAAACATCCTTACCTTCTTATCATTCTCTTCATTTCTTTCAATCGCTTCAAATGCATTCGTAATTAAATTTCCTAAAATGGAAACGACATAATTACTCTCAATGTGCGGGCTTAATTTGTCTAAGCTACTTTCTCGATCTAGCACAAAATCAATCTTCAGCTCTCTTGCTCTATTATAGAATCCAATTAAAATTCCACCTAACCATGGATTTTGAATTCGCTTCATAATAAATTGAACAAAATCTTGATATACCGCTGTTTCCTTATGAATAAGCTCTAAAGCATCCTCATATGATTCTAGCTGAATAAGACCTGAAAGCGTATACAATAAATTGTTATATTCATGCGTTTGCGCTCGTAATGCCTCTGTATATTGCTTCGTCTGAGATAATTCTGCTGTTAACTGATCCATTTCAGATTTCAAACGTAAGCTCGATACAACGCCCGTTACTTTATTCTTTACTTTAATAGGTAGACGATTCGCAATCACAGCCTGCCCTTTTATATTCAATTGACGATCAAACTGTTCTTCACCAGTTTGAAGTACATCTAGTATCGTTGAATTAGGAATTACATTTAAAATAAATTCTCCAATAATATTGCGTTGTTCATCTAGCGAAAGAATATCATAAGCTGCTTGATTGACTAAACTAATCATGCCCTTTTGATCAATGACAATAATCCCTTCACGTACAGATTGAATCACGGTACTATGCTCTTCATATAAAGATGAAATTTCTTCTGGCTCCATCCCAAACATCATTCTTTTTATACTTCCTGCTAAATACATAGAACCAATTATCCCAATTAAAAGACCGATTATTGTAATCCAAAATACACGCTTTCCATATACTTCTACCGCTCCATGAATATCATCCATTGAAAATCCAACAGATACCACGCCAATAATTTCATTTTCCTGATTACGAATTGGAACTTTGCCGCGTAATGAAGGGCCTAATGATCCAGTTGCTTTCGAAACGTAAGATTTTCCTTCTAATAGCACCCCTTTGTTATCTCCACCAACCATTACTTCTCCTATTTTATCTTTCTTAGGATGTGCATAACGAATCCCTTCTTTATTTCCAACTACAATAAAATCAGCATCTGTATCCATTCGAACTTTTTCTGCAATCGGTTGAATGATAGAAGCTGGATTTTCTGTTTGAAAAGCTTCCTTTATTTCAGGTATAGCAGCAACTGTTTTCGCAACATGTAAAGCTCGTTTCCCAATTTGCTCTTCTACTGTTTCAGACAATATGTAATAGAATAAATAACTCGTTAACAGAAGTACAACAAGAATAAGTGTACTAATAGTTAATGTAATTCTTGGTTGTAATTTTAATTTTTTTAATTTCAAAACCATTCCCCTAACATGATTAAAGATGGAATTTAAAGAAAATACAGTCTTTTATAATTATACTTAATCATAACACGGTTACTCTATATTTCTTTATTTTTATCTTCATAAAAAAAGAAACGAGGTACAATTACTACCTCATTTCTCAACATTTTTTATTACACTTTAAATTTCCCAATCATCTCTTGTAATTCTTCTGCCATTTGCGATAAATGAACTGCTGCTGCATTGATTTCATCTACTGAAGCTAATTGCTCTTCTGAAGAAGCAGCAATATTTTGAACGCTTGCTGCATTTTCTTCAATTGTAGCTGCAATTTCATTAATAGATGCACTAACTTGTTTTGCATCTACCGTCATTTGTTTCGCTACTTCTACCATACTATCAATTTGTACAACTGTATCATCTGTAGACTTCAATATTTCAGCAAAGCTTTGTTTCGTTTCATTTGCAACTACAAGTCCTGATTGTACTTCTGTCCCAACTTGCTTCATAGAGCTTACTGTTTCTTTTATGTCAAATTGTATCTCTTTTACTAGTTTTCCAATTTCCGTAGAAGACTGTCCTGATTGTTCAGCTAGCTTTCGCACTTCATCTGCTACAATTGCAAATCCTCTTCCTTGCTCTCCAGCTCTCGCAGCCTCGATTGCAGCATTTAATGCTAATAAATTTGTCTGCTCTGCAATATGTTGAATCACCTCAAGGATTGCTCCAATTTGTTTCGACTTATCATCTAACAAAACAATAACTTTATCTGATTGTGAAACAGACTCATGGATTAATTGCATTTGATTCACAGTTTGTTCAACTAACTTTCCACCATCTTCAGCCTTTTTCTTCGTATACATAGATGCTGTGGATACTAATGAAGAACTATCTGCAACACGCTGAATTCCTTCTGTAACTTCTTCTAATAATGTTGCGCCTTCTTCAACTTCTTTCGTTTGTATTTCCGATCCACTCGACACTTGCTCTATTGCCTGTGTAATTTGTTCCGTCGCTTCACTTGTCTGCTTCATGCTAGCTGTTAATTCTTCTGAAGATGCTGCTACATGACCTGCTGAAGTATTTATATTAGAAATGACATGATGTAATGATGCCGCCATCTCGTTAAAGCTTTCTCCTAACTGCCCAATTTCATCTTTAGAATGAACTGTAATCGTTTCTGTTAAATCACCTTCACTAATCTTTTTCGATGATATAACAAGTTGTTTTAACGGACTAATAATAGAAGCAATTATGAAGTAAATTAAAATCCCGCCAATTATTAATGAAATACCAATAACAGTTAGCGTTTTATAGAAAATAGGGTTAGCTGCTTCGATAATTTCTTTGGAAGGCATAATCCCTGCTATTTTCCATCCAGTCTGCTTATTTGTTATAAAGGTAACATTGCGATCATCACCATCGAGTTTGAATTTAAAATCACCTGTTTCCTGTTTGTACAATTCCTTCTCAAGTTTTTCTTCTATTTTGTCACCTGGTTTCATCGTCGGATGTGCTATTACCTGTTTAGATTGGTCGAAGATTGCTACATATCCTTTTTTGCCGATATTGACCATTTTTGAAGTATTTACAATATCATTAATAATTAAATCAATACCGAGAACACCACTTTTATCCTCATTTTGTTTCGCTATTGTAATAACAATATTCCCTGTTGTACTTGACTTATATGGGGCTGTGATAACCACTTCTCCGCTTTTTTTCGCTGCTTCTTTATACCAATCTCTTTCGGTAGGATTATACCCATCTGGCATTTGAATAGACGGTGATTGAATAAATTGTCCCGTACTAGATCCCGTATAAATTGCTTCTATTTCTGGATGTAATTTATTATATTCTTCTAATTTATTTTGCACATTTTGGAGCTGATCAGTTCCGTAACTTACTCCATTAAATAACTTTGTAAAATATACTGCGTCTACCTTTTTACTGTCTATCTCTTTGTTAATAACATTGTTTAAAATCTTTACGTTATCTTCCGCTGATCGTAAAATTGTTTCATTAAAGTTTGTTTTCGCTTGCTGATAAGACGTCCAACCAATTACAATACTTGGAAGAATTAAAACAATAACAAATGATATAAGTAACTTTGCTTTTAAACTACTTCTCCTTAATTTCCCTTGAAGCATATTTCTACCCCTCCATACCGTTTTAAATGTAATTATCTTACATTTAATTTCTTTATATAAATTATACGATTAAGATGTATCAACTCTTTGTCTCTTTTTCTATTAAAGAATTAATACATACCCTTTTCATTCTATATAAATTAAATAATTAAAACAATATATAAAAATGTATATTATTCTAAATATTATAATTCAGTGAAGAACCTCTAGTATCTCACTTACTAGAGGTTCTTCCCACTACACTATTCTTTACCTTTTTCTACTTCTTTTTTCTCATCTTCTACTACAGATACACCAGGTTTATCATTTGATAATTGTTGTACCGCTCCCTTTCCTGCAAATCCTTCTAATAACTCTTTTAAGTCAATGCCAGAAGAAGCTTTTAATGTTTCTTGCATCGTCGCCATTAAATCAGTCGCATAACCCGCAACTTTTCCAGCGCCGCTATTTTTACCACCGCCGCCTGTATCAACAACTGTAATTTTATCAATGTTGCTAAGTGGGCTTGCAATTTCTTTCGCATAACTTGGAAGCATTTTAAGTACCATATCCATAATTGCCGCTTGGCCATATAATTCAAATGCCTCTGCAATTTTTTGTTTCGCTTCTGCTTCCGCTAAACCTTTTAATCTGATAACATCGGCTTCTGCTGTACCTTGTGCTTTTTGTACTTCCGCTTTCGCTTGACCTTGCGCTTTCTCAATTTCCGCCTTCGCTAAACCTTCTACACGTACTTCTTCTGCACGTGCTCTCGCTTCTGCTTCAATCTTATATTGATCCGCATCTGCCTTTTTAATTTGTTTTACTTTTTCAGCTTCAGCTGATTGCTCAACAGCATAACGATCTGCATCTGCCTTTTTCTTTACTTCTGCATCGTATTGCTTTTCACGACGCGCAATCTCTTTTTCTTCTAACTCAATTTGCTTTTCACGCTCAATGATTTTAACGCGCATTTGCTCTTCTGTTACACCTTGTTGCGCTTTCGCTTGTTGTAATTCATAAGAAAGATCCGCGTCTGCGCGAGCTTGTTCTTGTTCTCTCTTATACGATTGTACTTTTAGTTCTTTATGTTTTTCAGCTTCAGCAATCTGTGCATCACGTTGGTATTCAGCTTCTTTCGCTTCTTTCTCAGCGCGAGCTTTTTCAATACGTGCTTCCTTTTCACGCTCTGCATTCGCAATTGTTGCATCACGCTTAACTGTCGCAATTTGCGGCTGACCAAGTGCATCTAAGTAACCGTTCTTATCCATGATTTCTTTAATTGTAAAGGAAACGATGCGAAGACCCATCTTCTTTAAATCTGTAGAAGCTACTTCATGCACCTTTTGAGCAAATTGCTCTCTATTACTATATGCATCTTCTACTGTCATAGAAGATAAGATAGCACGAAGATGCCCTTCTAAAACTTCTTTTGCTTCTATTTTTAACTCTTCCGTTTCTTTTCCTAGATATTGTTCAGCTGCTGTGGAAACTTCTTCAATTGTTGATCCTACTTTAATAATAGAAACACCGTTTACTGTAATTGGTACACCTTGTTTCGTATACGTATCACGTGTTCCGACTTCTAACTTGTAGTTTAATAGGCTTAAAGGCTCTGCTCTTTGCATAATCGGAACTACGAAAGTACCGCCACCGCGAATAATCTTAATCTTCTTTCCATCATCCGTGGTAACAACATTTTTCCCGCCTCCAAGCCAATTACCTGTAACAATTAACGCTTCATCTGGTCCAACTGTTCGATACTTCGTAATAAATACTAAAATGAGTAGAATTAAAATTGCGAGTAAAACTCCACCAATAATTAATGGAATCGTCATGTAAATTCCCCCTTATAATTTTGGTTTTTTTAAAGAATAAGAGATGTTTTGTACAAGCAAAACACCATCTTGGACTCCCTCGATAATAACCTCAGTTCCTTGTGAAATATCTTTTTTTCCAACTGTTTTAGCTGGGATTGCATTACTTCCAAATTGGGAAGAGATTAATACTTCACCAAATCCTTCTGTAGGAATTGTCGTAATGACTTCTCCCTTGCAACCAACGAATTCATCCATACGTTGCACAGTATTTTGTTCTGCTTCTGCAATTGGCTTTAAAATTAGTATTTTCATTATGAATACACCAATAAAAGATATAGCAAATGCAGCCCCGAAAATAAGAATACTATTAAAGGAAAATAAATATTCTCCTATATAACTAAGTCCACATAACATGGCGAAAAAACTAAGTAATAAAGTAACAACGGATACCGATCCGCCTCCAAAACTAAATATGGATTCAAATATATCTCCAAAAAAGATATAAATCACAGTGAGTATAGTAGCAATAATAAATCCATATAAATAAATTGTCTCAAGTGGATAACCAAACAAAACCATTTCTTATCCCCCTCTCTTAAACAATCCCTTTTTTGTTATGTGTATGCCCCACCTCTTCCAAAGATTATTGTTCTTAATTTTCAGTTATTTACCCTTTAAAGAAAAGCCTGCAGTACAGGCCTCTAAAAAAGAACAGGAGAAACCTATTGTGACAGGCTCCTCCTAGAAAATAACCGATATATTATATATCTATATAATATACTATTTTCCACAAAAAGTAAAGTTAAACATACATTGGAAAAACACTTGTTTTAACCCGCATTAACGGGCAGTAAAAGCCCGATTGGTGTGGGCTAATAATCAGTGGGGGATGAACAGAACCCCCACTGATTAAGGTTTCACTTTACTGATAATTCGTAAGTTCCATCGCCATTATCATATTTATATACATACAAGTAATACTTACCTGGTTTTGCATTAAAGTTTGCCTCTATATGATTTCCATTTGCTTGACCGTAAGCAGCATAATTTTGCATATCTGATTCATGGTGAAGTACCCATGTCATCCCGATTCCATACTCATTTAAAACGGAAATATCGATATCTTTGGCTGATGCTACATTAAATGTATAAACATCAGTGTGATCTCCGCCGATAAGGCTACCTTTTATAGTAGTGTTTAGCCCAATACGATTTGCTTCCTCTGGACGATTATTTGGTTCTGATTCTGTTAAACTTCCATCTTTAACCGTGACAGTTGTTTCGCTTCTGCTCTCTTTCCCTTTATCATCTTTTACTATTAACGCTACTTTATATGAACCTTCTCTTTCATATACATGTACTGGATTTACTTCTGCACTTGTGCTTCCATCTCCAAAGTCCCATAAATAAGAAACGATTTTTCCATCTTCATCTTTTGAGCCATCACTTTTAAATTGAATACCTTCTTTTACAAGCCCATTATAAGGGCCATTTATATTAATCGTTGGAGCTTTATTTTCTCCGTCATCTTTTTCGATACCGTGAAAGACTACATCATATTCAAATTGATTTGAGCTATTTACACGGTAATTGACGAAGTATGCTGTAACAGTTTTGTAGCCACTCCATTCTTTTTGCGCCAGTTGTTCTAAAGCTTCATTTACTCTCTTACTCATTGCGTTCCAATCTTCTGACTCACCTTTTGTTACACTACCTGTAAACGTGCCTTCTAATGTAAATGTATTAAAGAATTGGGAGCTATGTTTTTTCATTTTTGCATCTTTCATCGGCAACGTTTCAGTAATTTCTTTCTCTACTGCTGTTAACGATTTTGGTGCATGTTCAGCTAAATAATCATCTGCTACTTCCGGTACATTATATTTATCTTGATTATCGATTAGCTGCTGCATATACTCTTGATACTCTTTATTTAGTTTAGGATCTTTACTTAAAGTTTCACGATATACATCATAATTTTTCACGTCATTTGCACGAATTAAATCTTGAATTTTATCAAACGTTTCAAATTGATGTGTATATAAGTAAGACTGTAATGCAAATGAGTAGTTATAGAAATCCCAAGAGCCATATTTAGCAAATAATGTTCGCTCTGCTGTATAACGGCTTGCAGGATCAGATGATAATCCACTAATGATGCTCTTTCTCGGTACTACGTTATTTGTACGAGTAGATCCTGCGAAAAATTCTGCATTCCCTTCTTGGAACCAAGTTAATCTTTCATTTTGATACATATCTCCTCTTCCAAATAAACCTGGTACTTCATATCTCCCTTGCAAATAATGAGTAAACTCATGACGGAATAACTCTTCTAAACTATAAATACTTTGTTCTGGCGTACGCTCATATGTAAAGAATGTTCCTGTTTCTTCAATATAAATTCCACCGTTATTTGTTTCGTATCCATACAGTTGTCTATTTAACTGGTACTCTTCTGGACTGTTATAAATTACTATCGTTAATACATCATCTGCATTGCCCGGCTCTAACGCTTTGTCATTCCCAATTACACGATGATACTGTGCTTTTACTTCTTTTGCAGCCCAGTATAGTCTCTTAATTTTTTCTTCTGATACTTTATCCCCTGTTTTAAACACGATAGATCCATCATCGAATGTATATGTTTTTGGTAAGTACTGCTCTTTTCCTTCTTTACGTATTTTCTCTAAATCTACCGTATTCCCGCTATAATCTTTTCCATTATAATTTGTTGTAATTTGTTCTACTGCGACAAAATACGGTTCACTTAACCGCGGATACATATGCATTGCTTGTGTAACAACTTCTAAACCTTTGTTTGGATTACTGTGAAACTTCCCTAAACGACTAGCAAAATAAATTCCATTATTAACGAGCCACTTATTTTCTTGTGTTACTTCATTTAAAAGAGCAATACGATTTATTTCATTAATAAACCCATCTACTTTCCCATACCACATCGTTTCATTCGCTTCTTTACGAGCCTCAATTAAGTAAGACTGTATATCATAGTCAATACCTTGCATAATATCGTATATTGCTTGTCCCTTCATTCGATCATTTACATAGTTAGTAAAATTATCATTGTATTGCTTTAAAATATTCGATGCATATTGCACTGTTTCAACATCACTTGATGCATTACTAATTAATTTACCGTATGCAGATACGACTGTATCTTGTTCAGCTGTACCAAGCTTAAAGTTTGGATTTTTTGCGATTGCTTTTAAAGCAGGTAAACATTTGTCCTGGAAGCTTCTTTCATTTAATTCACTTAATTCGTTATTATAAAATGCCAGATAAAAAGCTGAACGTAACACTTCCGTAAATGTTTGAATTCCTTTTGAATCATCTTTCGTAAATGTACTACCCCGATGAGCTAATTCATCTATAACGACTTGCATTTTCCCTTTATCTTTATAAAAAGCTTTTGCATCTTCATTAAACTGGAATAAGTCTGTAATTTGGTGCCACTTAATACTGCCTAACGTTTCAACTAATTCGTGATCATTCATTTTGTTTAAATCAGCCATTGAATAGCTTTCCTTAACTTGCTTTACTGTCGCTTTGTTCGTAATAGATGCTGGTCGCTGTGAAAAGTCTCCTACTTTTAACCGTTCTTGAAACGATAATGTTTCCTCCGCTTTAGAAACGTGTCCAATCTCATCTACTGGTTTTTCAATTCCAACTGGTTTCGTTTTCAACACATTATACGGTACTTTTTCTTCCGCTGATGCAGGAGCTTGAAGTGCCCCTAACGATAAAGCCATTGTACTAATACTAAGCATCACTTTATTGATTTTTGATTTCTTGTTCATATCCTTGCCCCTATTCAAATATTCCATTCACGAATTTAACATAAAATCTGGATACAACAATATAAAATGCAATATTTCATATTATTTCTCCCCATATTTTGTACATATCGTGAACAACCTTACCTTTATCTAACCTCCAATAGTTATGAATCTATAACGATTAAACTGTCCTTTTACACGTGTTAAAAAACGAATTTTTTGACAATTAAACCTTTAATTGTTATGGTTAATATAATTGTTAACTTTATTAAACAAGGGTGGGATTCTATGATAAAAAAAGAAAACAGTGTATTTTATATCTCCATCTTGCTTACAACATTATTCATTATATGGGGAATTACCCCGGCAAGTTGGATACAAGGCTATGATTTACAAAGTGTTACATCTTCCTTAAATTCATTTATCCTCAATAAATTTGGATGGTTTTACTCTTTACTTATGACCGCAATGATTATTCTAGCCACTTATTTAGCATTTTCTAAGTACGGTTCTATTCGTCTTGGTAAAGATGGGGAAAAACCAAAGTATAGTTATCCATCTTGGCTATCCATGTTGTTTGGAGCAGGAATGGGAATTGGCCTCCTCTTTTACGGAATCGCTGAACCGATTTCACATTTTACAGATCCACTAACAGGAAAAGCAGGTACAGAGGAAAGCGCCAAGCTCGCTATGCAATATTCATTTTTCCACTGGGGCCTCTTTCCATGGTCACTATACGCAATGGTTGCTTTAACAATTGCCTATTTCACATTCCGCAAACAAAAAGGTAGCACAATTGGTGCTACAGTTACTCCATTATTTAATCGATCGAAAAATTCTCCTATCGGAAAAACAGTCGATATTTTAGCTGTTTTAGCCACAGTATTTGGTATTGTGCCATCTGTTGGGATCGGTGCTCAACAAATCGCCGGAGGATTAAGCTATTTATTCCCTTCTATTCATAACACTCTACTTACACAGCTCGTACTTATCGCCATCTTCGCTGTTTTATATTTAACGAGTGCACAAACTGGATTAGATCGTGGGATTAAATATTTGAGTAACTTAAATTTCTCTCTTGCAGGTATTTTACTCGTCTCCTTTTTACTTTTAGGACCAACTGTATTTATTATGAAATATTTCACATCTACACTCGGTTCTTATATTGGAGCTTTACCTAGTATGGGATTAAATTTAGGAGCATTTAATGAAAAATCTTCTTCTTGGATTGAAAACTGGACTATTTTCTATTGGGGATGGTGGATCTCTTGGTCTCCATTCGTCGGTACATTCATCGCCCGTATTTCTAAAGGGCGCACAATAAAAGAATTTATTTTTGGAGTTGTATTAGTCCCAACTCTCATCTGTACATTTTGGTTTGCAGTATTTGGCGGCACCGCTATCCATATGGAAATGTTCCAATCGCTTGGCATAGCTGATGAAATCGCAAAAAACGGAACAGAGATTGGATTATTCGCTGTTATTTCACACCTACCATTCTCTACATTTTTAACAATTATTGGATTGATTTTAGTAGCCACATTTTTCGTTACTTCTGCCGACTCGGCAACATTTGTTGTTTCCATGCAAACGAGTAATGGAAGCTTATCACCGAAAAATAGTTTAAAACTTATATGGGGATTAACAATCGCAATTATTGCAGCTATTTTATTACAAGCTGGAGGGTTAAACGCCCTACAAATTGCAGCTATCATCGCAGCACTACCATTTTCTATCGTAGTCGTTCTTATGGTCATTTCGCTCTTTAAGGAGCTGCGAAAAGAAGATATTAATTCGCAAACGAAAGAAGTTACGCAAAAAATAAAAAAGGTTATGTAACGATTAGCACCTCAAATTACTTCTGAATCCGTAATAACTGAGGGAAAAGTAGATTAATAAAACCCATTCGTATGAAATATAATTTTCATACGAATGGGTTTTTTACTCTATTATATAGTGTTGTAAACATGCCTTCTCCTCAAAACCTACTTTCTTGTACAACTTCATCGCACCATCATTATTCGTATTCAAACATAGTTCTATCTCTCTCATCCCTTTGAAGGAGAAAATATACTGAATTGCAGCTTGTAATAACCGCTCTCCGATACCATTTCTTCTACTATTTTCAGCGGTTGCAATAAATTCGATATTCGCTTCTTGAAACCCTGGATTTACTTCCACATATACATAACCTTCTAACTTATCATTCTTCATACTTACAAATAATTTATTCGTATCACTTAAACGTTCAATGATTTCATCTCCTTTATAATATGTATTAGGAAAAACATGATTATGTAAAGCGACAAACTGCTCAAACATTTGTGGTAAAGCTTCTTCTATATTACATATACTACGTTCTTCCACAGTATTATGACTTAAACTGAAAATACTATGTCGACCTTGTTCTTTTGCATGTAAGTCCTTCATTAAGCGGGCACAATTATTATTTTCCACATGATAAAAACCATAAAATTTTTCAATATGAAACGGCACCTTTTCTATAAGTTCCTTCCACATATGTAAAGTAACTTCTTCCCAATTCTCTGCAATAATAAATGGTCCCCAAATTTCTGCACATTTCTTTACCTCATCCACATCAAATCCTAATACACCAATTATTTTATTGTTCTCATAAGTGACAACAAAAGATTTTTCCCAACCTATATCAGAAAAATCATGAAGAATTGTATGTAACAACTCCCCTTTCTCATCTCCACAATAACCAACATGATGAATAGCGTCTTTATTTACAGTTGCAATAAATGATGCAATCTCTTCAACCTTTAAAATAGTACTAACATACATAACCTCTCCTCCTTCTCTAATACATTTACACTTTTTCCATTTATATCCTTCAAAAAAAGACATTATTATAAGCATATTACAAAATGAAATCGCCATAATAATGTCTTCTCAAAAAATTTTATAATCATTTTACATTATAAAAAGATAAAACGTTTTTATTTTTTAAATAATCTCTTTCTAAATACGAACATACTTAGTGCGGAAAGAACAAGTGTTATTCCAGAAAGTAAAGTTGATGTGCTAGCTTCACCACCTGTTGATGCTAAAGATTTCTTACCTTCCTCTTGCTTATTAGCATGTTGTTTATTTAAATTGTCTGCTTTTCTCTCTTCGTTTTCAACAACTTGATTATTCCCTTTTTGCTCTTGATTCAATCCAGTTACTAATCCTTTTGTTGACTCTCTTACTTCCTCCTCTTTTACTTTTTCAGCTTCTTTCACTGGCTCATTTACTTCTTCTTTTACCTCTTCAACTTCTTTCACTGGCTCTTTTACTTCTTCTTTTACCTCTTCAATTTCTTTCGTTGGCTCTTTTACTTCTTCTTTTACCTCTTCAATTTCTTTCGTTGGCTCTTTTTCTTCTTTTACCTCTTCAATTTCTTTCGTTAGCTCTTTTACTTCTTCTTTTCTTTTACTTCTTCTTTTGCTTCTTCAATTTCTTTTGTTGGTTCCTTTACTTCTTCTTTTGCTTCTTCAACTTCTTTCGCTGGTTCTTTTACTTCTTCTTTTGCTTCTTCAACTTCTTTCGCTGGTTCTTTTACTTCTTCTTTTGCTTCTTCAACTTCTTTCGCTGGCTCTTTTACTTCTTCTTTTACCTCTTCAACTTCTTTTGTTGGCTCTTTTACTTCTTCTTTTGCTTTTTCAACTTCTTTCGTTGGTTCTTTTACTTCTTCTGTCGATATTAATTTTTCTACTATATTCTGCATAACGATGCCACTATATAATATGCCAGTCTCATAATGATCTGCATCTAAATTAAATTCATATATTTTTTCTCCTAGAGTACTCCAAATGATTCCCTCATCAGTAAGCATTCCACCTGCACTCTTTAACGTAATCTTTTCAATTCGTTCTCCTTCTAAATCATATACAGGTATTTTCACTTCCTTATTTATTTCTGCATCATCTAAAATGACCTTTTGCCTTCTGACATCAATTGTTCCCCATTGACCCAATTGTATTAACGGTCTTACATCACGAACTTCATTTCCTGCTAAATGTAAGCCAAGTAAGTCTAGCATGGAACCAAGAACCGATACATCTTTAATATGATTGTCCGCAAGATTTAACCATTGTAGATTTTTTAATGAAGATAGTGGTGTTATATCTTCAATTTGATTATGAGATACGTTCACATCGTTCAACTTTTCTAAATTCGAGATAAATTCGATATTCTTCAAACCTACTCCTTCTAAAGTGAGTTTTTCTAAGTTCGTCATGTACTCTAAACCTGTTATATCTTTTATCTCTTTTCCTTTTTCTTTAAGTACCTCTAATTTTTTAATCTGTAATAAATCTTCTTTTGTGATAGGAGCGTTTAAATTCTCTCTACCTAAACTCTCTTTATTAATATGTTGTTGTAAAGTTTTATCTAGAATTACATTTTCCTTTTGTTCATTATTCTCTTTGATTGTTTCCTTTATTTCATCTAACTTTTCAACAACATTTTGAATTACTGTTCCATTAAACTTAATACGATTCTCTTCTGGCTTTATATCCAACATAAATTCATATGTTTTTTCACCGGTAGTACCCCATTTAACAGAACCATTATTAACTATTCCATCTTCACTATTCAATTGAATAGTATTAATTGGCTCTCCTTGTAAATTATAGATAGGTATTTTAACTTCCTTATCTTTTTCTACATCATCTAAAAAGATTTTTTGTCTTTGAATATCAATATACATTCTTTTTCCTAGTTCTTGAACCGGTCTAACATCACGAATTTCATTTGAACCTAGTTTTAAATCATATAAACCTGTTAATTGACTAAGTGGCGTTATATCTGAAATATAGTTTTCTTCTAGATTTAGTTTCTGTAGCCCTGATAATTTTGATAATGGCGTAAGATCTACTAATTCATTTTTGGAAAGCCCTAATTCAATTAATTTATTCATTCCATTAATATGTTCAACATTACTCAATCCATTATTGCTTATTTCAAATGTCTTTAAATTCTTTAATTGGTGAACTCCTTCAAGATCTGCATTACTAATTTGATTATTTGCTACAGTCAAAGTCCTTAAAGATTTCACTGTAAATAATGGTTTAATATCTTTTATATCATTACTATTTAAATCTAGCATTTTAATCTTCTTCATTTGGCTTAACGGGCTTAAATCTGAGATTTTATTGTTTCTCAAGGTTAAAAACTCCAGATGCTCTAAATCAGCCAAAGGTCCAATATCTTCAAGTTCGCCGTAGGTTATACTTAATGATTTCAATTGTCTCAGATTCGAGATAAAGTTTATATTTTCTAACTTAACTTCTTCCAAAGTTAAGCTTTCTAAGTTCTTCATATATTCTAGACCGCTTACGTCTTTTATTCCTTTACTTTTGGCTTCAACGACTATTAAAGATTTAACTTTTAATAAATCTTCCTTAGTTATTGGAGTATTTAGATTCTCTCTATTCAAGTTATATTTATTAATATGCCTTTGTAGTTGCTTATCTACTATTACATTCGCATCTTGTTGATCCACTTTATCCTCTTTATTTTCCTTTTGTTCTTCTGGAACATTGTTCTCTAAATTCAATGTATTTACTTCAAATTGCACTTGATACTTATTATCATAGGCCATTGTCGGAATATAAATATGCATTTGCATATTATACCTTTTCCCTAATTCTCCTACTTCAAACTGAATCACTTTCGTTCCATTTTTCTTTTTATCTTCTGATATTACTTTTACATCATGGAATACACCTGGAGTATGAATATCCTCTGTTTTCAAGTATTGAAAGAAATCACTATCACTTAACGTTGCCGTTACAATTTTCTTTCCTTTCTCAATTGTTAATTTAGGATTTTTTATATAAACAGCTGCCATAGACTCTTCATTCGTTTTATCTTTATACGCCTTAATAACAGCATCATATGTACCATCTTCTAAAGCATGCCCAGTTTTATTCACCTCAATTGCTACTGCTGCTAAAGCAGGCGTTGAGTACGCAGCAAATGGAAGTGATAACGCCGCAGCTATAATCATCGCATTTATATGTTTTCTTTTATTTTTTTTCAACTTTACATCTCCTCCAAAATATATAAATCTAAATGTAATTATATCTCGAATAAATGATAATGATTTTCATTTTCATTGTCAACTAGGAAAATAAAAAGTTTACAAAAAAAATAACCCCTTTTTAAAGGGGTTATGCCATTTTCTCTCCAGCTTCTTCTCTAAAGAAGCTCTTCATTGCATGGAATACATCTGCTTTTTGCTTTAAAATATAATATCTGAAATTCTCATCTTTAATATTTTTATAGGCTGACATGAGGGTACTATGGCGGTTGTACTGATTCACTTCCCCATATCCAAACATATTACACTTCTTCATTAACTCTTCAACAAGCTTTACACATCTAGCATTATCTGATGTTAAATTATCACCGTCTGAAAAATGGAATGGATAAATATTATAGCGGTCTGGTGAGTATTTATTATCAATTAGCTCGAGTGCTTTTTTGTATACAGAAGAACATATTGTTCCGCCACTTTCTCCTTTTGAGAAAAACTCTTCCTCTGTAACTACTTTTGCCTCCGTATGATGGGCAATAAACTCAATATCTACTGTTTCATACTTCGTCCGTAGGAATCTCGTCATCCAGAAAAAGAAGCTGCGTGCCATATATTTCTCCCATATTCCCATTGATCCACTCGTATCCATCATTGCTAATACAACCGCTTTAGAATCTGGCTTTAATACTTCATTCCAAGTGCGGAACTTTAAATCTTCTTGATGAATTGGATGGAAGGATGCTTTACCACGCATCGCATTTCGTTTATATGCGGATATCATCGTTCTTTTCTTATCGATGTTGCCCCATAATCCCGTTTTTCTAATGTCATTAAATTCAACATGTTCAATCCGATTTTCATCCATTTCTTTTCTCTTCAAATTAGGTAATTCTAATTCTTTGAAAAACGCTTGCTCTAATTCTAGAATAGAAACTTCAGCTTCATAATAATCTTCTCCAGCTGAATCTCCTGCCCCTTGCCCTTTTCCTGGTCCTTTTTGTTTTTGACCACCTGATCCATCTCTCGCAACGACATCACCAACTTTGCTGTCACCGTTTCCTTGCCCAACATGTTTGTTTTTATCATAATTGTACCTAATCTTATATTCATCTAAAGAGCGAATCGGTATTTTTACAACATCCTTACCATTAGACATCACTATACTTTCTTCTGTTACAAGATCGGGTAAATTATTCTTAATTGCCTCTTGTACTTTTTCTTGATGGCGTTGTTGGTCGTCATATCCTTTGCGATGGAGGGACCAGTTTTCCTGTGAAATCGTATAATTTGGTTGGTTTTCTTCACCCATTTCTTTCCCTCCTTACTGTAATTGTCTTCCTATATGAACAGCAAGCTAAAAATTTTGTTTTATACTGTGCCAGCTAGAATGAAAGGTAACTGCCCATCGAAAATCATCCCATAAACATATATAACGTTTTTCATATAATACTCCGAGCATCCTAAACAAAATTTTGCCACTCACATAATAGAAATGACATTTAACCGTCGATAAGAAAGAAACACAATGCATTGTTGCACACATTTTCACTTTGCAACATATTGTATTGTGTTGGCTTTTTTCGTATGAATGGTTGGTTACTCTATCATATGCATATTGCAAAAATAATTGACAATAAATTCATAAAATTGCATCTTAATTTATTATATTTGGACAAGGTATGACACTTTACACATATGAACGGATAATAAAACGCTGTCCCGCAAAATACAAGAGACAGCGTTTTGTTATCAAACTATCGATTTAGCAGGCTACCTACATAGCGTAATAATTCATTTGCTGAAGAAGAATTATAGCCGTGTTCATCAATTAAACGTGCAACAACATCATTGATTTTCTTCAGCTGATTTTCGTCTGGCGTTTTCGTTGATGTTGTAATTTTCACTATATCTTTTAAATCAGCAAATAGCTTCTTCTGAATCGCTTCACGAAGACGTTCGTGCGAATTATAATCGAAGCGTTTCCCTTTACGTGCATAAGCAGAGATGCGGATTAATATTTCTTCCCGGAATGCTTTTTTAGCATTTTCCGAGATTCCAATTTGCTCCTCAATTGAGCGCATTAATTTTTCATCTGGGCTCATTTCTTCTCCTGTTAACGGATCACGTAACTTCGACTTATTGCAGTACGCCTCAACGTTATCTAAGTAATTATCCATGAGTGTCTTAGCGGATTCTTCGTACGAATAAACAAACGCTTTTTGTACTTCTTTCTTCGCGATTTCATCGTATTCTTTTCTCGCTAATGAAATGAAATTCATATAACGCTCTCGGTCTTCATTACTAATCGATGGGTGCTGATCCAACCCATCTTTTAACGATCTAAGCACATCTAGGGCGTTAATAGACGGTACCTCTTTTCGAATAATTGTAGAAGAAATTCGGTTAATAACGTAACGAGGATCAATACCTTTCATACCTTCATCTTGATATTCGCGTTGCAGCTCCTCTACATCAATCGCATTATAACCTTCTACCGTTTCTCCATCATACAAACGCATCTTTTTAATTAAATCAATATCTGGACGCTTCGGATCTTTTAAACGAGTTAAAATCGTAAACATTGCTGCAACTCGAAGTGTGTGCGGTGCAATGTGCACATCGGACACGTCACTTTCACGAATCATTTTTTCATAAATATGTTCTTCTTCACTAACCCGTAAATTGTATGGGACCGGCATTACGATAATACGCGAATGTAATGCTTCATTTTTCTTATTTGCTATAAAGGAACGATACTCTGTTTCGTTCGTATGCGCTACGATTAATTCATCTGCTGAAATAAGCGCAAATCTTCCTGCTTTGAAATTCCCTTCTTGCGTAAGAGATAATAAATGCCATAAAAATTTCTCATCACATTTTAACATCTCTTGGAATTCCATCATTCCTCGGTTCGCCTTATTTAATTCTCCATCGAAGCGATACGCTCGAGGATCTGATTCTGAACCATATTCTGCAATTGTAGAGAAGTCAAGACTACCTGTTAAGTCAGCAATATCTTGTGACTTCGGATCTGAAGGACTAAATGTACCAATCCCTGTACGGCGATCTTCCGAGAAGAAAATACGCTCTACAACTACATCCTCAATTCTTGACCCATATTCTTGTTCTAAACGCATCACATTTAGTGGTGATAGATTCCCTTCAATTCTGACTCCATACTCATCAAAGAAATCATCTCGTAAATGATGCGGAATTAAATGAAGTGGATCTTCATGCATTGGGCAACCTTTAATTGCAAAGATTGCTCCGCGATCTGTTCTTGAATAAGTTTCTAATCCTCGTTTCAACATCGTAACTAATGTTGATTTCCCTCCACTAACAGGACCCATTAATAATAAAATACGTTTTCTAACATCTAATCGTTTTGCTGATGGATGAAAATATTCCTCTACAAGGCGTTCTAAAGCATCCTCTAATCCAAATAGCTGATTACTAAAGAAATTATACTTTCTTCTGCCATCAACTTCTTCAATTCCAGCGTCTTTTATCATATTGTAAATGCGAGAGTGTGCTGTTTGAGCCACCCATGGTCTTTCCTTCACAAGCTCTAAATACTCCGCAAACGTACCTTCCCATTGTAAGCGTTCTTCTGCTTCTCGATGCTGTTCAATTTTTTTAAGAATATCCATTATAGCTCCTCCCCCATCTCCTTGTTCAATCGGATTATTATAAAAGGTATGCTAGGATGTCCTCAAACATTCTTTAAATCAAAATGAAATATATAGTAGTCATATAAAATTCTCTCCAAAATTCAAAGAAAATTCTGTATAATATAGGTATTAAAGTTTTTACACCGCTATTCATTATAAATAAATTCTTTTCTTCCAAGAACCTTACATACATTTCGAATAATAATTAGGATTCATAAACCGAAAACGTAAGGAGGATATTAGTATGAAATTATTATTGATTTTAGGTGTATCACTTACATTTCTTACAGCCATTTTTACATCTGGTTACAATGATAAACCAGGTACACATAAAAAGTGATGTGCTTTTTAGCACATCACTTTTTTCTTTATCAATCATTTGTAATACGTATTTTCCACATCATATTTTGATAGCGGTCTACTATAATAATAACCTTGTACAAATTTCACATTCTTTTCCTTCAAAAATTGTATTTGTTCTGCTTTTTCTACTCCTTCTGCAATTACATTCAATTCCAAAGTATGAGCTAAATGAATAATTGCAGCCGTAATATTCGTATCACGTTCATCTACATGTATACCTTCCATAAAAGAACGATCGATTTTCAAAGTATCAATTGGATACGTTTTTAAATAACTTAAAGATGAATATCCCGTCCCAAAATCATCTAAATGAATCTTTAAATTTTGTTCTTTTAATTGTAGCAATACTCTTTTCGATATGTCTTTATGTATAAGGGCTCCTTCGGTAACCTCTATCGCTAATAGATGAGCTGGTACGTTGTACTTATGTAAAGCACGTGTAATCATTTCTATTAATGTAATAGAGCGAAAGTGCCTGGCTGAAATATTAACTGCAACTGGGACAACTTCATATCCTTTATTTAACCATTCACGTATTTGCTGACACACTTCATTTACTACCCATTCATCAAGCTTAATAATAAATCCTGTTCTTTCTGCTAGCGGAATAAATTGATTGGGATAGACAAATCCTAATTCTTTATTCTCCCATCTTATTAAAGCCTCCATACTGGCTATTTTTTTCGTTTCAATATTCATTTGCGGCTGATAATATAAGAAGAATTCATTTTTTTCTATAGCACGATGTAATTGGTTTTCTATTATAAATCTTTGTTCACGCTCACAATCTAATCCACTACAATAAAAATGATAATGTCCTTTTCCTTTTTCTTTCGCTTTTTCCAAAGCAGCATCAACTCTTTGGAATAATATTTTTTCATCTTCTCCATCTGTTGGAGCCATTACAATTCCGATTGACGCACTTAAATACACGTCCTCTTCTTCAATTACAAAATGTTCACTAATCTTTTTTTGTATGCTTTTTGCAACTACCTTTACACGTTCTTTCGTTATATTTTCTATTAACATAACAAATTGATCATCGTGTTCTCTAAATAAATGCATACCGTCTATTTGGAGACTGCTTAAACATTCTGTAACTTTTTGTAATACTTTATCTCCTTCTTTATGACCAAACGTATCGTTAATAAGATGAAATTCATCTAAATCTATAAAGATAAACGCAAAATCTATCTTCTCATTTAAGAAATTATTTAACTTATTTGTACATGAAATTCTATTCATTAATCCTGTTAACTGATCATAGTAAGCTAAATATTCCGTTCTCATCTCATTTAATACTTGCCTTGTAACATCCCTCGTAACAATATAAACCCCAACAATTTCACCATTCACAATAATTGGAATAGTTCTCAAAGAAATATAGAGCTCGTACCCTTCTTTATGAACATATTTCTTTGAAACAATTTGCTTTGCTCTTCCTTGCATAGCCCCTTTAAATATAATTTGAAAATCTTTTTCATATTCTTTATTAATAAATTCAAAAATAGATTTATTATTTAATTCTTCATATCGGTATCCAAATATTTCATACGTTGCTGGATTTGCATATGTAATTTTCCCTATAGAATCTATAGATATAATAGAGTCATTATTATATTCTAGTAATGACTTAAATAACATTTGTTTTTCCTCTATCTCAATCTTCTCCTCAATTTGAGCTGTAATATCCCTCGTAATACAAATAATAAACTGACATACACCTTCTTCGTCAAATACAGGATTAAGTGAAGATTCATAATGTATCTCACCCTTTGGTAAACTAACTACATCACAAAAGGTATGCGCTTTCGCTTCGCTCGCTACTTTTGCATATTGCACTTGCAATATTTCCGCCGTATCTTTCGGTAATACTTCTGCAAAAGTTTTTCCATAACATTCTTCACTTAGCTTCGCATAATCCATACCTAACTTATTTACATAAATATATTTAAAGGTTTCATCATCAATAACTTTCACAATAAATACTAAATCTTGAATAGCATGTAATAATCCTCTTCTTATTAAATCCATATCTATCATACTTAAAAAGGTATTTTGATTACTATATTGTTCCTTCATATTTATCTCAACCTGTCTGATCTATTTTTATTCATATATCCCATTCTATATGAATATGTCCCCTTTTTTAAATGTATGATTACATATTTATTTTTATTTTTAGAAAAAAAGTCGCCATATGGCGACTTTTAATAAACAATTTCTAAATCTAATCCTGGATAATTTTGTTGACGGAACGCTTCATAAATTAAAATAGCTGCTGTATTAGATAAATTTAATGAGCGCACTTTATCAGTCATTGGAATACGTAAACAATGATCGAAGTTTTCTTCGATTACATTAGCTGGTAAACCGTTTGTTTCTCTTCCAAATACAAAGTAGTAATCCTTCTCACGTTTACTATAATCAAACGCTGTATGAGCCTTCTCGCCATACTTTGTTAAATAGAAGAATTCACCGTCTTTATTTTTCTCATAAAATTCTTCAATTGAATCATAATACGTAATTTTCACGTGCTGCCAATAATCTAATCCTGCACGCTTTAACATTTTATCATCCGTTGAAAATCCAAGCGGTCTAATCAAATGTAATTCTGTTCCAGTTGCTGCACAAGTACGAGCAATATTCCCTGTATTTGCTGGAATTTCTGGTTGATATAAAACAACATGTACTCCCACGCGATATTCACCTCTGTTTTTTGTCTACTACGTATTATACCACTTGAGCGAAAAATCTCTACCCATTAATAATATGAAAGAATTTATATTTCATTTGTGGTGTATATTTACTAGAATCTTCATAGTTCCAATAACGCTGACGGCTATTCGCTGAATGTGCGTTTACAAGTGGCATACCATCTGCATCTTTTGCTACTACAATCGTCGTATGATTCCACCTACCATCATCCTCGAAATCATAAGCGATGACATCACCAAGAATAAGGTCCTCTGGTCTTTCTACTGCTTCTGCTCGAAGCCCCGTTGTAGCACCTGACAAATACCAATAAAAAGAGTGTGCGACAGCCCAGCTCCAACTCCACTGATTCTCCCTTTGCCACCATCCTTTACGAATATTAGGATATCCATTCATTGGTACTTCTCCAGTATGAAGACATTGAGAAATAAAATTCGTACAATTATCAGGGAAATTACGATATACAGGGTTTCGATCATCCCACCAACGTTCCGCATATTTAACTGCCTCTAAACGATTATACTGATAAGAACCATACTTCTCCTTTGTAATTTCCCTTTCTAATGTCTCACCCATTCCAACTGCTTCTGGCACTTCAATAGCATAATCACCTATTACCCGACTATTATTTAAACAAACTCTTCGTTTTAATTGTTCCTCTTCGATGTAAAATAATTCCTTATGCTTAATTAAATATTTAAAATGTATTTGATAATCAACTTCTTTATGATTGCTATTATTTAATTGTCTTATGAAAGAAACGTCCGCAGTTGCTTTCACTATATGTGCATTACGCTTTTGAAACAATTGTTTCTTTCTCAGCGCTATTTGTAATAAATCTGCAGCAATACCATCTACACTTGTTCGTTTCTCTGTTATATATGCTAAAAATTGTTGTACCTGCTTTTCAATATTTATTTTTACAGCCATTTCGTCTCCCTCCCATATTACAATATGAAAAAGGGAGATATTATCTACTCTTTTTTCTGCGCTAACAATTCAAGTCCGCGATTCATTTCATGAAGAACCTCTTCGTCTTTCTCACGTTGCATCGCTTTTTCAATAGCTTCGCCCACGCCGTCTCCACCAATTTTCCCAAGTGCCCACGCTGCTGTTCCGCGAAGTACTGGTCTTGGATCATCTTTCATAACACCTATTAAATCTGGAATTGCTGATGCTTCTTTAAAATGTGCAAGTGCCAAAATCGCATTACGTTGCAACGGCTTTTTACCTCTCCATGAACCAGACATAATTCCATATTTCTCTTTAAAATCACGATTGCTAATTGTTAAAAGTGGTGTTAATAACGGCTTAACTAACTCAGGATCTGGTTCCATCTCAGGGTGATTATGAAAATCCATTCCTTTATTTTTCGGACAAACAGTCTGACACGTATCGCATCCATAAATACGATTTCCTATTTTGTCGCGATATTCTTCCGGTAGGAATCCTTTCGTCTGTGTTAAAAATGCTATACATTTCTTCGAATCTAACTGTCCTCCTTGTATTAAAGCACCTGTAGGACAAATATCAATACATTTTGTACAGCTTCCACATTGATCTTCTATTGGCTGGTCGGGTGGAAATGGAACGTTTGTAATCATTTCTCCTAAATATACATACGAACCAAATTCAGGTGTAATAATAGCGCAATTCTTACCGCTCCATCCAATACCGGCACGCTCCGAAACAGCTCGATCACTTAATTCACCCGTATCAACCATTGACTTAACTTCTATATCGGGAAGTTTTTCGATTAAATATGCTTCTAATTTTTGCAAACGATCTCGTAAAACAAGATGATAATCTTGTCCCCAAGAGGCACGACAAAAAATCCCGCGGCGTTCTCCACGCTTACTTAATGGTGCATTTTTTAATTTTGAAGGATACGCTAACGCAATCGCAATAATTGATTTCGCACCAGGCAGTAAAAGCTGTGGGTTCGTTCTCTTTTCTATATCAGGCTCTTCAAATCCAGATTGATAATTTAATTGTTGCTGCTGGATTAAACGCTGCTTTAATTCCTCAAATGGTGAAGCACTAGCAAAGCCTATTTTATCTATACCAATTGTTTTACTATACGCAATGACATCTTGCTTTAATTGTTCAAAATCCATTCCTAATCGCCTCCTCAGATGAATTCATCCCTTATGTAACGACTATATTGGTTAGCAATTCTCTTTTGGAATACTATTCTTTACTTCTATTTTCGCATACAATCATGCTTTTCAAACATTAAAAAACGCAATGCCTCGTTTATCTCGGAAACGAAACACTGCGTTGATCACAATTTATAGAAAAACATTAAATAAAATTTGGAGCGGGTGAAGAGAATCGAACTCTCGACCAGAGCTTGGAAGGCTCTTGTTTTACCACTAAACTACACCCGCAAATATGAAATAAATATAAGATATTAGAATAACTTATGTAAAGTAGTATAGCATGTAAAAAAAGCGGAAGCAAGAATTTTATCGAAAAAAGTCGAAAAAGTGATGAGTATCTCATCACTTTTTCAATTCTTTATCAATTGCCTTCTTCATACTATCGAAATCGGGATTTGCAAGATTTCCATTTATATATACTGAAGGAGCGCCTTGTACTTTTAATTTTTGAGCACGATCTGAATCTTTACGTACTTTTTCTTTCATTTCTTTACTATGTAAATCTTTTTTAAATTGCTCTACATCAACTTTCGGAAGCTTTTCTTTCACAATGTTAAGAAGTAATTCTTCTGTAATCCATTCTTCCGTGTCTTTCTTTTGACTTTGATAAATCTCATCATAGAAAATCCAGAATGAATCTTTATCTTGCTTATAAATTGCTTCACCAGCTGCTGCACCTAAATCAGAGTCTTTTCCGATAAATGGGAAGTTAATAAAATATAACTGCACTTTACCTTTATCTATATACTCTTCTTTTAATCGTGGTAATACTGTTACATCCCAAGTACGACAAGCAGGACATTTGAAGTCTCCAAATTCAACTACCTTAACCGGAGCATCATCTTTCCCTAAAGATTGTTGTGTGGAATAAGCAAACATCTCATTCCCTTTATCTTTTTTGTCATTTATGATGCTATACGCAATCGTTCCGATTACAATCAATACTGCAATGGAAAAAACTATACCAAGAGCCATGAGTTTGTTCGATGATTTCATATACATTCCTCTTTAAATTCATATTCTGTATACAGCATTGTACACAATACACATAATATCAATACTTACATATATCACGCAATGAACACGCTCACATAAATTACAAAAATACAACATTTGTGACGATATTGTGTCACAAATTGTCACAATTTATTCAAAAAAAGAAGCTCCTATGTAGGAACTTCCCTTAGCTTACTGCCTTTTCACGTGCATTCTTTAACATCGACTGCTCTGTTTTTATATCATGACGGATTACTAATTTCTCACTAACTGCTTGCACATACTCATCATGATTGATATAGCCTTCTTTCTCCATTAACCTCAAAACTACATTCCTTCTCTCAACTGCTTTATCGTAATTTTGTGCAGGTGAGTAATAAGCTGGTGCCTTTACTACAGCAGCCATCATTGCACTTTCAGCCAACGTTAATTGGCTCACCTTTTTACCGAAGTAAAGGTTTGCTGCCTTTTCAATTCCCCATGCTCCTTCTCCGTAATAAATATTACTTACATACAATTTTAAAATTTCATCCTTCGTAAATGTGCGTTCAATTTTTTTCGTGTAAAAAATTTCTTTCCACTTACGAGAAAATGTACGTTCATTCGTTAAAAAAGCATTTTTGGATAATTGCTGTGTAATTGTGCTTCCTCCTTGCACAACACCACCAGCTTTTATATTCTCAACAGACGCCCTGATAATCGCTATATAATCTAAACCGTTATGATGATAAAACCTTTTATCTTCTGTTGCAATGAATGCATGTGTTAACGATTCTGGCACCTCTAACTTAGCCGGTACATGTAATTTACTAATATCACTCTGCTCGATCATTACATTTCCAATGAATAATAACGTAAAACTTAACAATAATAATAAAATAATGGCTTTATAAAAAAATTTAGTCATTGGATTTAATGCAACTTTTTGATGATAGTTCACCCTAGATAATACTCGTTCTTTCATCTTAAACACCTCTTTTCCACACAGCGTATAACTCTTACTTTAAGAATACCTTGTTGCAAAAAAATATCCCATCGATTTCTCTTACACGTACCTTACATCATTGTAAGGTATAAAAAAGTATTGTATCACAGTCTTTTTTTATCTACTATTCATCTGAAATATTGAATATAGATTATGCTGAACCAATAACAGATTAAACCTTAAGACTATTATACTATCTATATTAAAGCACTCTATTTTCATTATATCATCTACAAATATATATACTTTTGAGTATCTAGTAATCTAAATGTATATAATACATCATACATTATACAGAACAAACGTTCTTAAAATCAATACTAACACTATTATTATTTTGACCTTTTTCTTAAACAGTATACAAAAAAGAGTAGCAATTTGATTGCATCTCAAATCGGCTACTCTTTTCTTTACAATCTTCCTATTAAGTTATACAGCTGCACTTTCCACGTTTCATACGGAATAAAATGTATTGCTCTCATCGCATCAAGCGTTCTAGATTTCATATGAGGACGCGTTATATACTCATCTATGTTCTCCTCATTTAAAGCAACAAATTTAGCCTCTTGTATTTCTTCAGGCTGAATTTTTATTTCACCGCTCACATATGCCACTTTAAAAACGACAGATAAAATATGCATAGAAGTATTATAATAAACCCCTGTAATACCGATAGGTTTCACCGTTAATCCTGTTTCCTCTTTTATTTCCCTACAAACAGCTTGATCGAGCGCTTCCCCTTCTTCTACCTGTCCACCTGGCAACTCCCACGTATCTGCTCAATGTACTTTAGCCAATAACACTTCACCTGTTTCATTTGTTAAATAGCATGCTACGGCAACGATATGCTTTGGTGTTCTATGTTCCATATTAAACCTCCTAGAAATAATGATTATTTCATATATCCCTATAGGCATATTCCCTGTCTACAACAAAATCCCTTTACTAATTCATCAACTTAATTAACCGCATAAAAAAGCCCCTTATCCGTTAAACGAACAGGGGGCTTCTATCGAATTATTCTCCTAAGTCTACGTTGTGGTAAACTTGTTGCACATCTTCTAGATCTTCTAATGCATCAACCATTTTTTCAAATTGTACTTGAGCATCTTCAGGAAGTTCTACATCACTTTGTGCAAGCATTGTTAATTCTGCAACTGTGAATTCTTCAACACCAGCATCTTTAAGTGCAGATTGTACAGAATGGAATTGATCAGGTTCAGCATACACGATAACAGCATCTTCTTCTTCAAGAATGTCACGTGCATCTACATCTGCTTCCATTAAAATTTCAAGAACTTCATCTGATGTTTTACCTTCAAGACCGATAACAGCTGTCGCATCAAACATGTAAGCTACAGAACCGTTTACACCCATGTTACCACTGTTTTTGCTAAATGCAGCTCGTACATCTGCTGCAGTACGGTTTACGTTATTTGTAAGTGTATCTACAATTACCATAGATCCATTTGGTCCGAATCCTTCATAACGAAGCTCGTCATAATTTTCTTCTGAACCGCCTTTTGCTTTTTCAACTGCACGATCAATAATTGTTCTTGGTACATTGTATGTTTTCGCACGTTCTAATACGACTCTAAGCGCTTGGTTTGATTCTGGATCTGGCTCACCTTGTTTTGCTGCCACATAAATTTCACGTCCAAATTTCGCGTATATACGGCTTGTATTTGCATCTTTTGATGCTTTTTTATCCTTAATATTATTCCATTTACGACCCATACTTTCCACTCTCTTTCCCGTTTTAAATCTACATAAAAATATTAATATGAAATATAATGTGTATTCAACACATTTTTAAAAGAAATATAAAAAGTTCATTTTTGATTCATATTACAGACATAATATAAATCATTATCATTTTGTTCTTTCGACAAGTTATATTATACATGAATTCCTACGTTTATTACGAATTTTAGGAGCACATAGTATAATTTAACAAAAAAGACGATATCGATTTCCATAATATTCCCTTAATTACTTTCTATCGTTGTATAATTAAAATAGGGAAAAATTTGAAGAAAAGATAAGGGGGAGAATTATGACACATTCAAATGAGAAAAAAGCACATGGTCTTAAAGGAATTGGAGAGAAGTTAAACCCAACTATCTATCAAGTAAGATTTATGAAATTAGATGAACCAATTCAATTTGAGTCTTTTCCTGAATTAAAGGAATTAGGAGACTGGTTAAGTACTTCAACACACATGTGGTCGTGCCACTCAACTATGTACAAATACAACAGAGAAAAGTTTGAAAAGAAGTTTTTAGAAATTACAAAATTAACAGCTGCTAATGTGCTAATATCTACTGGTGGTGTCGGATTTAACTTCATGTCACCGGGCTGGAGAAGTTCTCTCTAGAGTGCTTAAAGAGAATATTGTATATACAATATTCTGCTGATATTTTATAGGATAATGTAATTAAGAGAATAAAAATGAATGTTTATTTTTATCCTCTTATTGTTTCGCAGTTTACTCACCGCACACTTTTTGTGCTTATTTTTTCGTGTAATGAAAACACAAAAAATCTCTATACAATTAGTATAGAGATTTTTATTACGCCGTTCATGATACCGATGGTCGGGGTCGAACCGACACTCCCGAAGGAACACGATTTTGAGTCGTGCGCGTCTGCCAATTCCGCCACATCGGCACAAAAGAAAAGGCGGCAACCGGATTTGAACCGGTGATAAAGGTTTTGCAGACCTCTGCCTTACCACTTGGCTATGCCGCCATATTAAATTTCATTGGAGCGGAAGACGGGATTCGAACCCGCGACCCCAACCTTGGCAAGGTTGTATTCTACCACTGAACTACTTCCGCAAAATGGCTGGGCTAGCTGGATTCGAACCAGCGCATGACGGAGTCAAAGTCCGTTGCCTTACCGCTTGGCTATAGCCCATCGAATTCTTACTTAATTATATGTAAGTATCAATTAGATTATTTATAATTTTTAAAATAAAAATGGGGCGACTGATGGGAATCGAACCCACGAATGCCGGAGCCACAATCCGGTGCGTTAACCACTTCGCCACAACCGCCATGTTGTGTAAATATATTTGGCAGGGGCAGTAGGAATCGAACCCACACTGGAGGTTTTGGAGACCTCAGTTCTACCTTTAAACTATGCCCCTATGTAAATGGTGGAGGGGGGCAGATTCGAACTGCCGAACCCGAAGGAGCGGATTTACAGTCCGCCGCGTTTAGCCACTTCGCTACCCCTCCGAAACTTACATGGTGCCGGCTAGAGGACTTGAACCCCCAACCTACTGATTACAAGTCAGTTGCTCTACCAATTGAGCTAAGCCGGCGTATTTTATTAAAATAAATGGTGGCTCGGGACGGAATCGAACCGCCGACACGAGGATTTTCAGTCCTCTGCTCTACCGACTGAGCTACCGAGCCTTATTAAAATGGCGGTCCCGACCGGGGTCGAACCGGCGATCTCCTGCGTGACAGGCAGGCATGTTAACCACTACACCACGGGACCATTTGGTTGCGGGGACAGGATTTGAACCTGCGACCTTCGGGTTATGAGCCCGACGAGCTACCGTGCTGCTCCACCCCGCGATAATATTATTCATATAGTTTATATGGTGGAGGATGACGGGATCGAACCGCCGACCCCCTGCTTGTAAGGCAGGTGCTCTCCCAGCTGAGCTAATCCTCCAAAAGTGGTGACCCGTACGGGATTCGAACCCGTGTTACCGCCGTGAAAGGGCGGTGTCTTAACCACTTGACCAACGGGCCAAATATTATAAATCCTATGGCGGAGAGCAAGGGATTCGAACCCTTGATACGCTTGTGACGTATACACGATTTCCAATCGTGCTCCTTCGGCCAACTCGGACAGCTCTCCAATGGCTCCGCAGGTAGGAATCGAACCTACGACCGATCGGTTAACAGCCGATAGCTCTACCGCTGAGCTACTGCGGAATAATATTGCCTGGCAACGTCCTACTCTCACAGGGACAAGGTCCCAACTACCATCGGCGCTAGAGAGCTTAACTTCCGTGTTCGGTATGGGAACGGGTGTGACCTCTCTGCCATCATCACCAAACATTATTCTTTTGAGACAATCATTATATAACTTATTCACTTTAAAAGTCAATAAATTTTTTATGTCCTCGATCTAAACTAGATAACAT